>JAEUJR010000074.1 GCA_016793585.1 Archangium sp. | reverse complement strand
CGGCTCGACGACGTCGTCACGGTGCCGTCACTGGGGAGTGAGGTCGACTCGATTCACGTCAAAGAACCAGCCGGGCCACCGACCGTGGTCACCGTTCGGCGCGACCCGAATGCGCTGCGGTTCCGCGCAGCTCGCTCGCTGTTCCACGGTCTCTTCGGTGGGCGGGAGCGCTTCATCGCCGAGTCGCCGCTGGTTCGGTCACCCCAGGCGAACGCGTTTGCCGCCGAGCTGCTCGCGCCTGTGAAGCATCTCGAGACGAGGCGCCCTGCAAACGGTTCGTGGACCGAGCGCGATCTGTCCGAGACGGCGAAGGCCCTCGGTGCTTCTCCTGAGGTCATTCGTCACCAGGTGGAGAATCACCGAGAACTCGGAGAACTCGCGCTGGAGACGTGACTCCGTGATTCAGAAGCCCTGATAGACGCGCCAGAACGCGCCGTTGCTGTCGCTGAACGCGAGGCCCGTCGCGGGGTCCTGGAACTGCACGAGATCGGGCAGGCCATCGCCCGTCATGTCCGTCACGCTCCAGCTCGCGCCTGAGACCGAGCGGAACCCATCGGGCGTCGGCCCGACAGGAACCGGCCACAAGGTCGCGATCGTCGAGAAGCCCGCGCGGCCCGTCGCGAAGTACACACGCCAGCTCGGGTTGCTCGGCGTCGTGGTGAACGGCCGGCCGGTCGCAGGGTCGGCGGTCTGCACGAGCTCCTGCACGCCATCGCCGTCGAGGTCCATCAGCTGCCAGAAGTTCGGCGCCGTCGCGCTGAACGGAGTCGCGAACGTCGCCGCCGGCACGGTCCACTGGGTCGGCACCGCGGTGAACAGCGACGTCGCACTGAGCGCGTTGAACCAGACCTTCCACGTCGGCGTCGTGCCGTTCAAGAACGTGGTCGTCGTGAGCGCGAGCGGGTTCGCGGTCTGAATGAGATCGTCGCGGCCATCTCCGTCGAGATCGGTGAGCAGCCACACCCGTCGCGTCGCAGGTGCGATCGAGGTCGTGCTCTTGAACCCACCCGCCACGCCGTTGTCGGGCACCTGCAGGCGCTGGCAGCTCGAGAAGGTGCCGAAGCCCGCCGCGCTGCCGGGGCAGAGGACCCACTGCGGAGTCGTCGACGAGGTCCACACGGCGTCGGTGAGCGGGTCAGCGGTCAGCACGAGATCGGGGAGCGTGTCGCCGTTGAGCTGTGCGAGCGCCCAGCGCCGCGCCGCCGTGTCATTCGTCGTGCGATCGATGCCACCGCTCAGGTTCGTCACGCGCGGCACGGTGAACATCGTCGTCGCCGCATCGAAGCCCGTCGCGTTCCCGCGAAACACCATCCACCCATCGGCTGCCGCGCCGATCACCGAGATCGCAGGCCCGCCGCCGAGCGCGTTCATCGTCTGCACGAGCTCGGGCCGCCCGTCGCCGTTCATGTCGAGCGTGCTCCAGAAGAAGGTGCCCGTGGCGCTCGTGGTGGTGTTGTAGCCCTGCGCGATCGAGGCGGTGGCCGGCACCGGATACTGCGTCGCCGTCGTGCTGAACCCGGTCGGCGTGCCCGCATGAACGTTCCAGTACCGGCCGCCGTTCGAGTTGAAGACCGCGCCCGTCGCTGGATCGGAGGTGAGCACCAGGTCGACGCGGCCATCGTTCGTGAGATCGATCGTCGCCCACGCGCGAGGCGTGAGCGCTGCGGGCGCGGTGAAGGAGAGCGCGTTGTAGGCCGTCGCCGGCACCGAGAAGCGCAGCGGCGTCAGGCGGAACTGGGTCGAACGCGTCGTCGCCGTTCCTCCAGCCGTCGCTGTGCCACCCGCGCTCCCGCCGGCCGTGCTTCCACCTGCCGAGCTTCCTCCCGCCGCGGCCGAGCCTCCCGCGACGACCACACCACCGGCCGCGCCGCCCCCCGCGTTTCCTCCCGACGAGCTGCCGCCGGCTGCGCTTCCACCTGCGGCGTCACCTCCGCCAATCGCGTTGCCCTGACAGAGCCCTGCAACGCACATCTGCCCGGCCTGACACGTCGCACACACGAGGCCGAGGCGGCCGCAGCTCGACGCCGTGGTTCCGCCCTGACACTGGCCGCTCGAGTCGCAACACCCGGCGCACGTCGACGCGCTGCACGCAGGCGGTGGGGGCGGCGGCGGTGTTCCGCACGCCTGCATCGTCACGATGAACAGCAACCCCCACTTCGGCATCACGACCTCCCGGAAGGGCCAGTGTGCCACAGCACCCGACCGGATCCTGACACCCGTGCGTCAGCGACGCGGCTAGAACGTGTCTCGCCATGGCCGACTTCAAACTGGTGAGCGAGTACGTGCCGCGCGGCGATCAACCGCGCGCGATTCAGGAGCTGACCGAAGGCGTGCTGCGCGGAGACCAGCACCAGGTGCTCCTCGGCGTCACCGGCTCGGGCAAGACGTTCACCATGGCCAACGTCGTCGCGAACGTGAAGCGGCCGACGTTGATCATCGCGCACAACAAGACGCTCGCGGCGCAGCTCTACGGCGAGTTCAAGCAGCTCTTCCCCGAGAACGCGGTCGAGTACTTCGTCAGCTACTACGACTACTACCAGCCCGAGGCGTACGTGCCGTCGTCGGACACGTACATCGAGAAGGATTCGAGCATCAACGAGGAGATCGAGCGCCTGCGCCACTCGGCCACGCACTCGCTGATGACGAGAGACGACGTGCTCATCGTCGCGTCGGTGTCGTGCATCTACGGCCTCGGCGTCGCGCGCGTGTACCTCGGCATGGCCATCGAGCTCGAGACCGGCAAGGACATCGGCCGCGACACGCTCATGAAGCGGCTCGTGGAGTGTCAGTACGAGCGCAACGACATGGACTTCCACCGCGGCACCTTCCGCGTGCGCGGTGACACCATCGAGATCTTCCCCATCTACGAAGACGAGCGCGCCGTTCGCGTCGAGTTCTTCGGCGACACCGTCGACAAGATGACGGAGTTCGACCCGCTCCGCGGTCAGTCACTGGGCACCATTCCCAAGATGACGATCTTCCCCGGCAGCCACTACGTCACCGACACCGAGCAGCG
>JAEUJR010000050.1 GCA_016793585.1 Archangium sp. | reverse complement strand
CGCGTTGTCGACGAGGTTCGTCTCCATCACCTGCTTGATCTGCCCCTTCACGGCCTCGTCCTTGAGGTCGCCGAGCTGCACGAGCTCCATGGCGATGACGGGCACGTCGTTCACCTTGCGCTTCTGCTTGTCGTACTCCTTGGGGAAGAGCGCGACCGACTTCTCGGTCTCGAGCTTCTCGACCGTCGACACCGCCACGACGGGCTCGGGGTACAGGCCAGAGAGCGTGCCGGCGAACTTGTTGGCGGCCGACGTCGAGAGGAACCACACGCCCATGAGCAGCGACGCGAAGCGCACCGGGGCGAGCTTGTTCACCATCGAGAGGCCGATGGGCGAGAGGCAGAGCTCTCCGAGGGTGTGAATCGTGTAGAGACTGATGAGCCACATCATCGAGACGCGCACGCCGGGCGCGAGGCCCTTCACGCCCATCGCGATGACCACGTAGCCGAGCGCCAGCAGGAACAGCCCGAGCGCCTGCTTGTACGGCGAGGCGGGCTCGAGGTTCTTCTTGCCCAAAGCGCTCCAGAGCCCCACGAACGCGGGCGCCAGCAGCACGATCGCGACGGCGTTGATCGCCTGGAAGAACGAGGCGGGAATGGTCTTGCCGAAGAGCTCGCGGTTCGTCTGCTCCTCCGCGAAGTACGTCAGCGACGCGCCGGCCTGCTCGAACGCCGCCCAGAAGAAGATGACGAAGAAGGCAACGATGTAGATGACGAGAATGCGCTGGCGCTCGGTGGTGGTGAGCGACGGATCAGAGATGATGTACCCGGGCGCGACGATCGTCAGGGTGAAGATGAACGTGCCGATCAGATCCATGTCGGCCGCGAAGAAGAAGATTCCTGCGAGCACCACCGCGATGGCGCCCCAGATGATCGCCGGCATGAGGCTGCTCTTCGCCGCCGGAGCGCCCTCGACCTTCACCTCACGCGCGGTGTTCGGCTTGTCACCGATCTGCACGCCTTCGGGGGTGACGATGTACTTGTCCTTCAGGAGGACGAAGAGGATCAGCGAGAGGATCATGCCGATGCACGCGGCGAGGAAGCCCCAGCGGAAGTCGGCGGGCGAGCCGGTGTCACCGAAGAAGCCGCACACGAGCGGCGCGAAGAACGCGCCCAGGTTGATGCCCATGTAGAAGATGGTGAATGCCGAATCGACGCGCTTGTCGCCGACCGGGTACAGCTGGCCGACCATCGTCGAGATGTTCGGCTTGAAGAACCCGTTGCCGAAGATCAGCAGCCCGAGGCCGCCGTACATCAGCAGCGTGGCCAGCCCGACCTCTTTGTAGAAGGTACCCGACAGGAACATCATGAACTGGCCCGCCGCCATCAGCGCGCCGCCGAAGATGATCGACTTGCGGTTGCCCCAGAAGCGGTCGGCCACGTACCCGCCGATGAGCGGCGTGAGGTACACGAGGCCGGTGTAGCTGCCGTAGATCTCCGAGCCGCGGCCCTTGTCGAAGAGCAGCGCCTTCGTCATGAACAGCGTGAAGATGGCGCGCATGCCGTAGTAGCTGAAGCGCTCCCACATCTCGGTGACGAACAGCACGTAGAGCCCCTTGGGGTGACCCTTGGGCGTCTCGACAACCGCGGCGTCGCTCATCGTGACCTCTTCATGGAAATCGGCGTGATGACTGAAGAAAGCGCGGCCTCGTTGCACTGAAGCGACACAGGGTCAAGGCATCGCGAGCGGCTTGACCACGCGCGGCGCAAGTGGTGACTCACTGCGTTCGTGCTGCAGAAACGTGGTCACTGGCTGCTCGCCGTCTTCGCGCTCGCGCTCTACGCGCCGACCCTCACCAACGGCCTCACCACCTGGGACGACCCCGACTACACGACCGGCAGTCCGTTCGTGACGAAGGGCGCCGCGGGAGCGCTCGACGCCTTCTCCGTCGCGTACCGCGGCGCCTACATTCCGCTCTCGCACGCGGTGCTCGCCGTGACGGGAGCGGCCGACCCTGCCAACCCGCTGCCGTACCACCTCGTGCAGTGGCTGCTGTTCGCGCTCACGGTGCTGCTGCTGCCGAAGGCGCTCTCGGCGTTCGGCGTCGAACGCCCCATCGCCCTCGCCGCCACCGCGCTGTGGCTCGCCCACCCCTTCCGCGTCGAGTCGGTGTCGTGGGTCGCGAACCTCAAAGACACGCTCTCGTTGTTCTTCGTCGTCGCCTCCTTCGCGGCCTACGCGGGAGAGCGGCGCTGGCCCTCGGCCGTGCTCTTCGTGGCGGGGCTGTTGTCGAAGGCGTCACTGGCTCCGCTGGCGCCGCTCTTTCTGCTGCTCGAGTGGCGTCGGCAGCGCGGCACGCCGGCCGTCGTCTCGTCGCTGCGCTGGCTGGTGCCCTCGTTCGCTGCGGGCGCCGCAGCCATTCTCGTGCACCGCGCCTTCCTGCCCGCGCGGCACGCGGCCATCGAGTGGGCCACGCCGCTGACCACACCGTTCTGGTACCTCGAGCGCACGCTCATGCCGACCGGCTCGCGCGCCGTGTACGAGTGGGCACCTCCAACCGGCGCCGGGCTGGCCTTTCTGATTCTGGGCTGGGTGCTCGTCGCGGCGATCGTCGTGCTGGGCGCGCGCAAGACGGCGGCTCCGCTGCTTCGGGCGCTCTCGAGCGGCACCGTGTTGTTCCTGCTGCCGTTGTTGCCCTTCAGCGGCGTCGTGCCGCAGGTGCACGTGGTGGCCGAGCGCTACACGCTCTTCCCTTCGCTCGTGCTCGCCGTGGGCCTCGCTGGGCTGCTGGTGCTCCTGCTGGGGCGCATCGGGGTCGGCGTCGTGCTCGCGCTCACCGCGGCGCTCGCCGTGCCCAACGTGCTTCGCCAACGGGAATGGAGAGACGCCCTCACCTTGTGGACGAGCAACGTCGAGCTGGCGCCGGGCTCGGTGGTGGCGCGCGTGAACCTCGCCGGCGCGCTCGGAGGCGCAGGCCGCTTCGACGAAGCGATGAGAGAGCTGCTCACCGTTCGCAAGCTCGACCCCGCGTACCCCGGCCTCGACTGCTTCATCGCGATGGCGCGCGCCGGCAAAGAGAAGCTCGACCCGATCTTCGCGGTCACCGAGCTCGGCGAGCTGTGCCGCTTGCCGCCATCGCAGCGCTGGCCCGTGGCCGCCCGCATCGTCGCCCGCAAAGACGCCTCGTCGATGGTGGTGCTCGAAGAGCTCGCCTTCGGCACCGATCGCGCGAAGGCCTCGGCCTCGGCGGCGGCGCTCGCGCTCGAGAAGGGTGATCATGAGCGCGCCTTCTCGCTCGCGACGCAAGCCCGGCTGTGGGACCCGACGGTGGAGCGCGCCATCGTCACGCAGGTGATCGCGCTGCTGAAGCTGAAGCGGCTCGAAGAAGCCCGCGCCCTGACGGCCACCGAGGTGCGGGACCCGAGGGTGGCGGCTCGGCTGTTGGGCCTGCGCGGCGCGGTGCTCAACGAGCAGGGCAACTTCGCCGAAGCCGAGCAGCTGCTGCGCCAGAGCGCCGACAGGTTGCGGGAGTTGGGCGAAGGCCCCTGAGCTACAGTCACGTGCGCCCATGACCGTTCGACGCACGCGGAACCAGCCCGAGCCCATCGTCACCAGCGACATCCTCGTCGATCGACAGGCGGCTCCGACGGGCGAGTACCCGCTCGAGAACCCGCAGGCCGATCGCCGGCCCAACCCGTTCAACCTCGAGAACCCCAGGCTGCTCGACATCGCCCCGCCCGAGCCGAAGTCGCTCGAAGACACGGGCCTGAAGATCGGCCTGCTCTCGGACATCGCCCTGCGCTTCCTCTACTATCAGGGCACCGTCACCGGCGGCGCGGTGGCCGAAGAGCTGCGCCTGCCGTGGACCGGCGTCGTCGAGCACGTGATCGACTTCCTCGCGCAGGAGAAGCTCGTCGATCTGCGCGGTGGCAAGGGCTTCGGGCGCGTCTCGGTCGACTTCCTGCTCACCGAGAAGGGCCGCGAGTACGCCCGCGACGCGCTCGAGCGCACCACCTACATCGGGCCCGCCCCCGTCCCCATCGAGCAGTACAACCAGCTCATTCAGCAGCAGACGCGAGAGCTGCCCGTCGTCACCAGGAAGCAGCTCGAGCTCGCCCTGGCCCATCTCGTGGTGCCCGCGGGCATCGTCGACAAGCTGGGCCCCGCGGTGAACTCGGGCCGCTCGCTCTTCCTCTACGGGCCGCCCGGCAACGGCAAGACGTCACTCGCCGAGGCCGTCAGCGCCATGTTCGGTGGAGAAGCCTTCATTCCCGCGTGCCTCGAGATCGATGGGCAGATCGTGAAGGTGTTCGATCGCCTCGTGCACCACCCGGTCGCCCTCGAGCTGGGCCGCGACAAGGACGGCCGCCGCCAGAAGTTCGAGATGGATCACCGCTGGCAGGTCTGCCGCCGCCCGTCGGTCATCGTCGGCGGAGAGCTCACGCTCGAGACGCTCGATCTCATCTATTCCGAGACCGCGCGGTTCTACGAGGCGCCATTTCAGGTGAAGGCCAACGGCGGCATGTTGCTCATCGACGACTTCGGCCGGCAGAAGGTGCACCCGACCGATCTGCTCAACCGGTGGATCGTGCCGCTCGAGAAGCGCGTCGACTTCCTCACGCTCCACACCGGCAAGAAGTTCGAGATTCCGTTCGATCAGCTGGTGGTGTTCTCGACGAACCTCGACCCGAAGGAGCTCGTCGACGAGGCCTTCCTGCGGCGCATCAAATACAAGATCGAGGTCGGCAACCCCGACGAGCTGCAGTACCGCGCGATCTTCAAGCGCGTCTGCGAAGCCTCTGGAGTGCCCTTCGTCGAACAGGCCGTCACGTACCTGTTCGATCACGTCTACAAGCCGCGCAGCCTCGAGCTGCGCTCGTGCCACCCGCGCGATCTCGTGCAGCTGGTGCGCGACGCCGCCCGTTACCGGGGCGTGCCGCCCTCCCTCTCACGCGAGCTCATCGACCAGGCCGTGCAGGTCTTCCTGGTGGACGTCTGACAGGGCGGTTTCTGGAAATGTCCGGAGTCGTGCCTACACTGATGGGTGCCCGTGGCCTCCGACCCCAAAGCCCCCGCCTTCAAGGTGCGCCCCGCCCGCCGAGGTGACGCGCAGGGCATCGTCGCCATCTTGAACGAGGCTGGCGCGACGGCCGACACCCAGACCTTCACGTGGATCATCAGCCACCCCGAGATGGAGGTGCTGGTGGCCGCCGACGCGCTCGACAAGGTGATCGGCGTGGTGAGCTTGTCGCATCGGCCCCTGCTGAAGGTGGGCGGCCGCGCGGCCACCATCGACGAGCTGGGCGTCGCGCGCGCGTGGCACCGTCGTGGCGTCGGCCGTGAGCTGCTCAAACGCGCCGTCGAGCGCGCCCGCGTGCTGGGCGTGAAGCGGCTCGAGGTGCAGACGTTTCAGGGCGTCACCCCCGAGCTCGAGGCCTTCTTCAAGGCGACGGGCTTCGAGCCCGCGCAGGTCGGCGTCTTCCGCCTGAAGTAGGCTCAGCGAATCGACAGCGTGAAGCTGCCGGCCGAGAAGCCAGCGCCGTCGACCCACACCGTGTACAGACCGGGCATCACGTTGGTGAGCGACAGCGTCGCCGCCGCGCCGAAGTCGGGGGCCGCCGTGCAGCCCAGGTTGGCGCCGTACGAGGTGCAGAGGTTGTTCGCGCTGGCGCCGCCACGCACGTAGAGCACCGGCCGCAGCAACGCGCCGCCCACCGCGTCTGGCTGCACGCTGATGGTGAGGCTGGGCGTCGGGCTGGCGACCTGAAAGGTGTACGCCACGTCGGCGCCCACTTCGCCATTCGCGCCCGTGGGGAGCCCGCACCGCCCCTCGGTGGTGTTGCCCGCGCCGCGCGTGTCGCCGTTGAGCGAGCTGCCGATGTTGAGCGTGAACTGCTGCGCGTTCGCCGACGAGCAGGTGTCGTTGGTGGGCTGCGCGAAGACGGGGCCGGGCACCACCCGCAACGAGAACGCGCCCTGCGTCGCGAGATCACCAGACACCCAGAGCGTGTAGCTGCCCGGGTCGAGCGCCGGCGCGATGGCCACCGCACGATCAGGCACCTGCAGATCAGACAGGCCGCACTTCCCCACCGGCAACGGCGCGGTCAACGAGCAGATGCCCGTGGGCTTGAGCGTCACGGCGGGCAGCAGCCGCGAGCCGGGCAGCGCGCGGGCGTCGATGGCGATGGACTGGCGCGTGGTGAGCTCGAACGTGTAGACGACGTCGGGGCTCGGCGAGTCGACGCAGGTCAAGGCGTTGGCCGTCGCGCCGACGGTCGTCTCGTTGGGCAAGAAGACGGGCCCGTTCGCCACGGGCAACACGGTGGGCCGGGAGCAGAGATCGTTCGCAGGCGCCGCGGGCGGGGGCGTGAGCTCGACCGACAGATCGAACGCGCC
>JAEUJR010001154.1 GCA_016793585.1 Archangium sp. | reverse complement strand
CAGACGAGACATCCGATGAGGAGCTCCGTTCACCAGACGTACGAACAGGAGCATCACCATGGCAGTCATCACCAAGAAGGTTCAGATCGGCGACTTCGAGCTCGTGCTCGAGACGGGCAAGCTCGCCAAGCAGGCCGACGGTTCGGCCACCGTGCGCTACGGCGACACCGTGCTGCTCGCGACCTCGGTCAGCGCCAAAGAGAAGAAGGACATCGACTTCCTGCCGCTGACGGTCGAGTACAAAGAGAACTTCTACGCTGCTGGCCGCATCCCCGGTGGGTACTTCCGCCGTGAGGGCAAGCTCACCGAGAAGGAGACGCTCACCAGCCGCATCGTCGACCGTTCGTGCCGCCCGCTCTTCCCCGAGGGCTACGCGTACGAGACGCAGCTGATCGTCAACGTCATCTCGGCTGACAAGCACAACGACCCCGACGTGCTCGCCCTCAATGGCGTCTCGACGGCGCTCGCCTGTTCCGACATTCCGTTCGGTGGCCCGCTCGCCTGCGTGCGCGTCGGCCGGCTCGACGGCAAGTTCGTGCTCTTCCCGACCTACAAGCAGCGCGAGACCAGCGACTTCGACCTCGTCGTGTCCTGCTCGAAGGACGCGATCGTGATGGTCGAAGGTGGTGCCAACGAAGTCACCGAGCCCGAGATGGTTCAGGCCCTCGAGTTCGCGCACGACGCGTGCCGCAAGATCATCGCCGTCATCGAGTCGATGCGCGCCGAGCTGAAGGTCACCACGCGCGAGTACGAGAAGGCCGCCAAGTTCGACCAGGACCTCAAGGCCAAGGCCAAGACGATCACGTGGGACGGCATCAAGGCCGGCTACCAGATCAACGACAAGCTCGACCGTTACTCGGCGCTCAAGGCCGTCTCGAAGACCCTGCAGGAGAAGCTCAAGGCCGAGCTGGGTGACGAGGCGTTCGCCAAGAAGCTCGGGCAGATCAAGGCGATCTACGAAGAGCTCAAGTACGAGTACATGCGCGACATGACCGTGTCGGGCGGCCGCATCGGTGGCCGGTCGCACGAAGAAGTGCGCGCCCTCGCGCTCGAGGTCGGTGTGCTGCCGCGCACCCACGGCTCGGCGATCTTCCAGCGTGGTGAGACCCAGGCGCTCGTCACGGCCACCATGGGCACCGCCGACTCGGAGCAGCGCATCGAGTACCTGCTGGGCGAGCAGGTGAAGCGCTTCATGCTTCACTACAACTTCCCTCCGTTCTCGGTGAACGAGACCAAGCCCCTGCGCGGCCCCGGCCGTCGTGAGATCGGCCACGGTGCCCTCGCCGAGCGCGCGCTGCGCAGCCTCGTGCCCTCGAAGGACGTGTTCCCCTACACGGTGCGCATCGTCTCCGACATTCTCGAGTCGAACGGCTCGTCGTCGATGGCGTCGGTCTGTGGTGGCGCGCTCGCCATGATGGACGCCGGCGTTCCGCTGAAGGCTCCTGCGGCCGGCATCGCCATGGGTCTGGTGAAGGAAGGCGACAAGGTCGCGATCCTCACCGACATTCTGGGCGACGAAGATCACCTCGGCGACATGGACTTCAAGGTCTGCGGCACGCGCAAGGGCATCACGGCCGTGCAGATGGACATCAAGATCACCGGCATCACCACCGAGCTGATGCTGCGCGCCATGGAGCAGGCTCGCCGCGGCCGCATGCAGATCCTCGACGCGATGGAGAAGACGATCTCGGCT
>JAEUJR010001054.1 GCA_016793585.1 Archangium sp. | reverse complement strand
GCGCGTGGCCTCGGCGACGGCGGCGGCCTCGGCAGACAGGGGCTCGCTGCGACGCTCGAGCCGGGAGGCGTCGCTGCAACGCTCGAGGCTCGTCAACCCCCGCACGACTCCGGGAGCGCGCTCGAGCGCCGTCGCCTCGAGCTGACTGAGGTAGCGCGTCACGGCCGCGAGTTCGCTGCGGCGCTCGTCGAGGCACCGCATGCGCAGGTCGAGCGCGTGCGGCGATTGCTCCTTGCGCACCCACGTCGCCTCGCAGGTGTCGCCGTGCTGGCGCGCCCACGCGTCGGCGTAGGCGTCGAGGCTGGCCAGCACCGAGGCCGACAGCGCCGCCGCCCAGGGAGCGCTGGACGACTCGAACGCCGCCTTCACCCTTCCGCGCAGGGCGTCGTCCCAGACGCCGGCGAGCCGCGCTCCGCTCGGAGGGCACTTCGCCGCCGGGTCGACGCTCGCGCGACCGAACACCAGCGCCAGCCCCGCGACGACCGCAACCACCCCCGCGACGAGGGCTCTCGACGAACGACGCTGCGAGACGGCCTCGAGCGCTTCGACGAGCGCCACCATCGACGGCCAGCGCTCCGCCTCCTGCACCGAGAGCCCGCGCAGCACCGCCTTGCGAATCGGCAGCGGCACGTCGCTCGTCGAAGGGAACGCGGGCGCAGGCCCATCTCGCATCGCGCGGCGCAGGGCCTCGACGGTGTTGCCGCTCCACGGACGCTGGCCCGTCAACGCCTCGAAGAGCGCGACGCAGAAGCCGAACTGGTCCGACGCGGCGGTGGCGGGCTCTCCGTCGAGCTGCGCGGGCGCCATGTACGCGGGCGTGCCGAGCAACGCGCCCGTTCCCGTGAGCGACGCGCCGGGCTCGAGCACGGGGCCGTCACCCACGCGGCCGACCGACTCCGACGCGAGCCCGAAGTCGGTCACCTGCGCGCGGCCATCACCACGCACCAGCACGTTGTCGGGCTTGAAGTCGCGGTGCACGACCCCCGCCTGGTGCGCGGCCGCGAGGCCTCGCCCCGCCTGAATGAACACCGACACGACGTCGTTGACTCCACGACTCTGCGCGCCGAGCCACTCCCGCACCGAGCCACCGTCGACGAACTCGAGCGCGATGAAGCGCTGGCCCTCCCACCGGCCCACGTCGAACACCGTCACCACGTTCGGGTGTGAGAGGCGCGCCAGCGTCTGCGCCTCCCGAAGCAACCGCGCCTGGTGCTCGTCGGACGAGGCCGCGTTCTTCAGCACCTTGAGCGCCACCTTGCGGTCGAGCTGCGGGTCCCACGCGGCGAACACCTGCCCCATCGCGCCGGCGCCGACGCGCTCGAGCACGACGTAGCGGCCAATGGTGTTTCCCACCGTCAGCACCGGCGCCCGCACCGGGGCCGCGCTGCTCTCGAGCCCCAGCGCCAGCGCCCGCCGGCACGCCGCGCACTCGTCGAGGTGACGTTCGGCCGTCTCGAGCGCTGGCCCATCGAGGTGGCCGCCCGAGAGCGCGAGCAGCGTGTCGTCGTCGAGGCAGGCCATGGGTCGCTTTCGTCACTGCTGCGAGAGCAGGTCGACGTATTCCTCTCGGGAGAGCGCACTCGAGAACTTCACCGAGTGGCCGAGCGCGTGGCGCGGGTTCACGACGTTTCCGACGAGTGCGCGTACCACGGCCAGGCGAGAGAGGTCGCTCGAGAACTGGTCCATCACGAGGCCGAGCTGCGCCGCGGTGAGCAGCGACCGCCGCAGCGCCGTCGTCGCCTGCGCTTCTTTCGACAGGTCGCTCGAGGTGCTGCGGAGCGTGGCGAGCAGGCCTTCGAACTCCCGCGCGTCCATCGGGCGTTGGCCGCCTCGCTCGAGCCCGCAGCCCGGGTCGTCGAACCCCGCGCCGCAGTCGAGCCGTCGCACCCGCGTCTCGGGCAGCTCGACGTCGACCTCGACGCTCGTGAGCTCGGCGCCGGAGCGGCCGTCGAACACCGCCACGTGACACACGAACTGGCCCTGGCTCACGTCGGCGCGCGCGAGCGTCGAGTACCGCAGGCTGAAGGAGGCGGGGGCCTCGAGCGCTCCTGCCGAGACGCGAATCGCGTCGGTGGTGCTCCACTCGGTGCGCGCACGCCCGTTCGCCGAGCGACAGATGACGCCGAACGACGCGAGCCCCGGAGCCCCGAAGACGACGCGCGTGAGCTCGAGCAGCACCGCAGGCGAGCCGTCGATGGACGACGGCGTGTTCATCGAGACACGAACGCGGCCGAGCGACGCAGCGGGGCCGTCGTCGTCAAGCTCGCGCACCACCCGGCGGCGCGAGGGCCGCTCTTCGACGACGGAGGCGGCATCGAACGCGCGGTTCAAGTCACCGACGCCCTCCGAGATCAGCTCGGTCACCTGCGACGGGCACGTCGACAGCCCGCTCGCCAGCACCATGCCGGCCGCGAACAACCTCAGGTTCTGCACCGACTCCTGCGTGGTGCCGCGTTTGCCGGCTGCGGTGCGCGCGTCACGAATCGACTGCTTGAGGTTCTGCGCGAGCGCGTCCTGACACGAGCGCTGTTGCCGGCTGACGAGCGAGAGCGCGCGCTCGAAGGTGTCTGCTGCGTCGAGCAGGTCGTCCTGCGGGGCGGCGCTGAAGACGAGCGCGAGAAGAAGGGAGTGCATGGCGCTCGCTCAGTTCGCGTTGCACTGGCCCGTGCCGTTGTTGCACGTGAAGCCCGTCGGGCAGTCGGCGTTGTAGCGGCAGGGCAGGCCAGGGCAGCGCGCCGAGGTGTTCACGCAGCGGTCCGTCTGGTCGTTGCACGTCCACCCCGAGGGGCAGTCGGAGTTGTATTGGCATTGCACGCCCGCACACTGCACGTTGTTGACGGTGCCCGCGCAGAGGGCTCCGAGCACCACGTCGGCGCCGCAGGTGTCGTTGGTGTCGGTCGCAGGCCCGATGCACGCAACCATGCCTTGCGAGACGAACTGCGCTTCGCACGCTTTGGCTTTGGTGAACGCCGTGCTGCAGAGCGCGACCGAGGTCGTGTTCGACAGCTTCGCGCAGGCGGCCACCTTCAGCTGCAGCCAGTTCTGTTTGTCCGCGCAGTTCGCCGAAGCGAACTTCTCCATCACGGCGTCGCAGCCGGCCTGCGTCCACGCGCCCGACGCAGCGCCTCCGCCCGATGCCGTACCTCCACCCGCCAAGCCGCCACCGGTTTGAGCGGTTCCACCGCCGGTGCCCGACGTTCCGCCGCCGGTGCCCGAGAAGCCGCCGCCCGTCACCGAGAGGCCACCTGCAGAGCCACCTCCCGTTCCGCCCGGCATCGGCACAGGCCCGCACGCGACGACGCTGAAGAAGAAGACCGCAGAGAGAAGACGAGACATGTGGCTCCGGTTGCGGGCGCTGAAAGGAGAGAAGGAGGAGTGCTGCGTCGCCCGTCACTCGCCCTGACAGGCCGGCCCGGGCGCAGGTCGCAGGAGAATTTCAGCCGATTTTCGGAGCAGGATTTCCCGACTCACGAAGGGCCCGGCTCAACGACAGCTCGAAGCCGTTCTGCACGCTCGTGAGCAGCCGCTCGACGTCGGCTTCGGGCAACTGCAGCGCGACCGACAACTTCGAGCGCGTGATGGCCGAGAGCCGCTCCTTCGCGGCAGTGAGCCAGCGCGCCACCGACGCCCGATGCACGCCGTACATGGGCGCGAGTTCATCGATGGAGAGGCCGTCGAGCAGACTGAGGCGCAGCAGCGACCGCTCGCGCGCCGTGAGGGCCTGCACCGCCTCCCGAAACACCTGACGAAACTGCTGCTGCTGGTCTCGTCGCGCCAGCTTCGACTCGAGGTCGCTCGCGTCGGGCACGGCCGCCAGCTCGTCGTCGGCGTTCACGTTCGCGACGGCGGGGCGCAGGTTCGAGAGCACGTTCGAGCCGGCGATGCGCAGGAACGCGCCGAGCGGGCCGCGGCCCGAGTACTTCGAGAGCTTCGGCTCGGCGCCCACCAGCAGCCGCGCGCGCAGCACCTGCAGCGCTTCGTCGACCTCATCGGCCGAGGCGCGCCGGCTCAACGCGGTGGCGACGGGAGGCAACAGCTCGACGTCGAGCACCCGCAGCGCCGTCGCGTCGCCCTTCAGACACGCGTGCGCGAGCAGCAGGCCGTCGAGGTCGAGCTCGGGCCACACCGCCGATGAAAGGCCCGTCGCGCGCAGCACCGAGACCAGCGCCGCTTCGTCGACACCCCACGTGCGCGAAGGCGTCGAGAGCCGCGGAGCCAACGCCTCGTCAGAACCGAGCGCCCGCCGCAGCGCCTCGAGGTTCCACGCGGCCATCGTCACTTCGCCGTCGGAGCGCCCACCACCACGCGCAGCCCGAAGCGCTCGTCGTCACGGAAGATGATGGGCTGCCCGTTGCCTTTGTCGCCTTCGGCCTTGTCGGACATGACCTGCGCGACGGCGCCGATGCTGAACCACACCACCTTCGTCGAGATGCTCAGGCTGGGGCCAAAATAGACGGCGGTGCCCTGGTACTCGCCGGCCTTCAGCGCCGTGCGCGCGCGCACCTCGAAGCCGGCCGTCACGTCGGGCGTCACCCGCAGCGTCAGGCCCAGGTTCTGCTCGAGCCGCGTGTCGATGGCGTCGCGCCGGTCCCAGAACACGGTGCGCTCGTACGACGAGTTCGCCGCCAGCAGCACGTCGCCGAGTTTGCGGTCGAGCACGAGCCGACCCTCGAGCACCGAGCTCGCGACGCCGAACCCTGCGCGCCCGAGCAGCGCGACGCCGAGCACCTCGTCTGGCTCGAAGAAGCGGTAGCGGGCCAGCGCCGAGATGCGGCCATCGAGCTCCTTCTGCTCGCGGCGCTGCAACACGACGTCGGTCTCGAGCCCGAAGTGCACGTCGACGTTGCGCGCGACGCCGGCGCTCACCCACCCACGCACCTCGAGGTGGTCGAACGGTTTCGGCCGGCCCGTACGCATCGTGAGCCACAGCTCGGCGTCGGTGGTCGACTTCGCCTGGGTCGCCGACGTCCACGTGAAGGGGAAGGCGCGCTCGGCCAACGCCGTCGACGAGAAGAGCGCCACCACCGCAGGGAAGAACCACGTCCGCACGCGCACGACTTATACCCAGCGCTGCACGCCCGCTATTCCAACCACGCAGCCCTCTCTGCGCTCGGAGACCGACCGGCCTCTGGAGCGGTTCGAAGCGCACCGCCTGGGGCCCTCAGCGTCTTCGTCAATGGCGAGCACGGTCGCGAACGCGCCGTCGAGGTCGTCGCCCACCAGCTGGAGCAGACCAGAGCGCACTGCGGCACCGCCTGGGGCCGAGTCACCGTCGCCGGCGACCTCACCGCTGACGGCAAGCCCGCTTCGGTCTCGACGAGCGGCGCTGCGGCCACGAAGGCCTGTCTCGAGCAGCGACTGATGAAGACCCTCCGCTTCCCGGTGGTCGCCTCACCCAGCCGCCTCGAAGTCACCGTACCGGTCGGCGCGCGCTGAGCGAGCTCGCGCTACTCCAGCCACTCGGCGTCGTCGGGCACCTCGAGCTCGTCGGCGAACCGCACGGTGATGGCTGACGACGCCTCGAGCACCACCCAGCGGGCACCTTCGGCCGCCTGCACGGCGATGCGCGTGTCTGACAAGCGGCGCACCTGCGGCCACTGCACCGCCGCCTCGACCTCGAGCCGAACGGGCGACGACGGCGGCGGCGCGGGAAGCTCGTCTGCGGTCGACGGCGCGGGTGGCGATGCCGGCCTCGGCGCCTCGTCGGAGCTCGTGGCGAGTTCGACCGACTCTGCTTCGGGTGCAGGCAGTGGCGGCGGCGGGGCCGCAGGCGCGTGGTCGTGGGCGTTCGGCGCGGTCGGCTCGGGCACCCACGCATCGGCCCGCGCGGCCGCGTTCTCGGCGCGCAGCCCGTCGGCCCCGTGAGGCTCCGAAGACGTCGACATGGGCAACGACAGCTGCGGCTGCTCGACCTCGACCATCGAGGCGCCGCTCTGGAACAGCCCCGACTCGGTCGACGCAGCGCTGAGCAGCTGCGAGGGCGACGACAGCGGGAACAGCGCCCGCACGTCGCTGCCCTCACGCCTCGCCCGCATCTCGGAGCGGATGATGTCGGCGATGAGGTCGACGTCGTCGGGCACCAGCGAGAGCGCGAGCTTGAGCGCGGCGACGGCCCGCGGGTGATGCCCCTCTTCGTCGAGAATGCGCGCCGCGAGCCGGTAGCTGGCCACCGCGTCGGGGTTTCGTGAGAGCCGCTTGAGCACCTCGGCGTGCCGCAGCCACGTCGCCACGTCGCGGGGCGCCTGCGTCAACGCCTGCCGCAACAGCACCTCGGCGCGCTCGAACTGTCCGGCCGCTACCAGCTTCGCGGCCTTCTCTTTCACGGCTCGAACGCTCACGTCCCTCGAAGCCCTCGCTCACCTTGATCAGCCGAGAGCTCGATGTAGCGCAGGTCGGCGGTGCTTCGCTCGTCGTCCGCTGCCACTAGAAGCGGCCTCACTTCGTCACGAGGTCGATGAGGGCCGACACGCGGCGGTGCGCCTCGATGGGGTGCCGCAGCGGGCGTGAACGGTGCACCCGGTAGCGGTTGCGGCGGCCGTCTTTCTCGCGCTCGACATAGCCCTCCTCCTCGAGCTCCCTCACGATGCGCTGCACCGCCCGCTCGGTGATGCCCACGAGGTCGGCCACCTCGCGCATGCGCTGCTCGGGGTCTTTCGCCAGACACAGCAACACGTGCGCGTGGTTCGACAGGAAGGTCCAGTTGGCGGCCATTGCACTTCTCCTTGACGCGACGAGCCCTCGTTCTGATGAGGCAAACATACGACATGCGTTTCGCATGTCGACCACCAACGTGACGACCACCGGGAGCAGGCAGATGGGCATCTTTCGAACGAACGAGCAGGGGCTGAAGCGGGTCACCCTCATTCCCGGAGACGGCATCGGCCCCGAGGTGACGGCGGCGGCGCGGCGCCTCATCGACGCGGCGGGCGTGAAGCTCGCGTGGGAGGAGCGGCTGGCGGGCGCGAAGGTGTTCAAGGCGGGCAACCCGACCGGCGTACCCGAAGAGACCATCGAGTCGCTGCGCCAGACGCGCGTGGCGCTGAAGGGCCCGCTCGAGACGCCGGTGGGCTACGGCGAGAAGAGCGCCAACGTCACCCTGCGAAAGCTGTTCGAGACCTACGGCAACGTGCGGCCGGTGCGCGAGGTGCCGGGCGTGAAGACGCCGTTCAGTGGCCGCAACGTCGACCTCGTCGTCGTGCGCGAGAACGTCGAAGACCTGTACGCGGGCATCGAGCACCTGCAGACGCCCGGCGTCGCGCAGTGCCTCAAGCTGATGTCGAAGAAGGGCTGCGAGAAGGTGGTGCGGCTCGCGTTCGAGGTCGCCGTCGCCGAAGGCCGCTCGTCGGTGCACTGCGCGACGAAGGCCAACATCATGAAGTTCACCGAGGGCCTCATGAAGCGCACCTTCGAAGAGGTGGCGAAGGAGTACCCCGGCATCAAGGCGCACCACCTGCTCGTCGACAACGCCGCCCACCAGCTCGTGCGCGCGCCCGAGCAGTTCGAGGTCATCGTCACCAGCAACATGAACGGCGACATCCTCTCGGACCTCACCTCGGGCCTCATCGGAGGGCTCGGCTTCGCCCCGGGCGCGAACCTGGGCGCCGACATCGCCATCTTCGAGGCCGTGCACGGCACCGCGCCCACCATCGCCGGCAAGGACCTGGCGAACCCGACGGCCGAGGTGCTCTCGGCGGTGATGCTGCTGCGCCACCTCGACGAACACGACGCCGCCACGCGCATCGAGAACGCGGTGCTCGCGACCTTCGAGCAGGGCCTGTTCACCTGCGACGTGAAGCCCGACGGCGCGCTCGGCACGAAGGCGTTCACCGACGCCATCATCTCGAACCTCGGCAAGGTACCCACGGCCGCCAGGCCCGCGCGGGTGGTGAAGCCGCTGCGCCTGCCCACCGTCTCGACCGACCGCGACTTCGTGAAGGTGAAGAGCCGCCGCCTCGCCGGCTTCGACGTGTTCGTCGAGAGCGCCACCGACCCCGAGAGCCTCGGCCGCGCGATGGACGAGCTGTGCCTGTCGACGCCGTTCAAGCTCAAGATGATCAGCAACCGCGGCACCCAGGTGTACCCGCTCACCGGCACGCCGACCGACTGCGTCGACCACTGGCGCTGCCGCTTCATCACGCGCGTCGAGACCTACCAGCTCAAGAGCGAAGAGCTGTGGGACCTGCTGAGCCGCATTCAGAAACACTTCGCGTGGATGCACATCGAGAAGCTGCAGGAGTTCGACGGCGCCACGGGGTGGACCAGGGCTCAGGGTGAAGGCGAGACGCCGGGCGCATGACGAGCTGGCCCGGCCACCGGGGAGCCACCGTCGCCTTCGTCACCAAACACGGCAAGGAGCAGCTCGTTCGGCCGCTCCTCGAAGCCGAAGGCCTCGGCCTGGTGCACGTCGAGCGCGACACCGACCTGCTCGGCACCTTCAGCGGCTCGGTTCGCCGTGAGCGTTCACCGCTCGAGACGGCGCGCACCAAGGCGGCGTGGGCGTTCGAGGCCTGCCCCGCCGCGCGCTTCGCCCTCGCGAGCGAAGGCAGCTTCGGGCCACATCCCTCGCTGCCGTGGACGGCGAGCGGCTCCGAGCTCGTGCTGCTGGTCGACCGGCACACCAACCTCGAGCTGCTCGGCCTCGACCTGACCACCGACACGAACTTCGCCACCAGCACCGTCTCGACCCCCGATGAGGCGCGCGCCTTTGCTGAAAAGGCCCAGTTCCCTTCGCACGGGCTCTTCGCCGATGGCGTGCCAGTCATCACGCTCCCTTTGCGTGGCCCCGTCACGTTGACGACCGACATGCGCGCGCACCGCAACCCCACCCGTCAGGCCGCGATCGTGCGCGCAGCCCGGCACTGCCTTCGCCAGCTCGTCTCCATCTGCGCGGCCTGTGGCTGGCCAGGTGACCCGCTCGAGACACGCACGCCCGGGTTGCCCTGCGCTGCGTGTGAGGCCCCCACACGCGCGGCCCTCGGTGTCAGTCGACGCTGCCGCCACTGCAGCCTCACGACCTGGGAGCCCGCGCCCGAGCGCTCGGCACCTGAGGCGATCTGCGACTTCTGCAATCCGTGAGGTGACTCATCGAGAAAATCAGTGGTGAGCCACAGCGCGGTGCGTACGTGCCTGGCGTGAACATCGAGATTCGCGGTCGAGGCCTCACCCTGACACCCGAGCTGGAGCAGCACGCGGACAAGCGCCTGCACTTCGCGCTGTCGCGCTTCTCGAACCGCATTCGCGCGGTGAAGGTGGTGCTCGAAGACGTCAACGGGCCCCGGGGCGGCATCGACAAACGCTGCTCGCTCACCGTGAAGCTCGACCATGGCGACGAATTGCGCGTGGAAGACGAGAGCGCCGATGTCTTGTCGTTGCTGGACCACGCGGCTGATCGCCTCGGCCGGCTGGTCGCGCGTGAGCTCGAGCGCCAACGAGAGGTCGCGGCGGGCCGTCACGGGCGCGTCGTCGCCTCCCGCTGAGGCTTCCAGAAACCAGAACAATCGACTGCCAAATATCGAGTTATCAACAGATTCGACGAACGTTACACAGCGCTCATCCCAACACCGCGAGAGGTTCACCATGGGCATGAGCGAAGCCAGCTTCTTCGAGCTGCAGTGCGCGCGGATCAGCCGTCGTCCCCCGATGTCGGAAGACGAAGAGAAGGCGCTCGCGCGGCGGTGGCTCGAGCACCGCGACCGCAGGGCTGCCGAGGCGTTGGTGGAGGCGCACCTGCCTGTGGTGCTGCAGGTCGCGCGGCGGCTGCGCGGGTACGGAGTTCCGCGTGACGAGCTGATCGCCGAGGGCAACGTCGGGCTGCTGCGCGCGGTCGAGAAGTTCGACCTGCGTGGCGTGCGCTTCAAGACCTACGCGACCTATTGGATTCGGGCGCACATGCTCGCGTACGCGATGCGGGCCAACAGCATCGTCACCGCCGCCACCGGCGCGCTCGGCGCGAAGTTCTTCTTCAAGCTGCGCAGCGCGCGGGCGAAGGCCAAGACGCAGCTGGGCGTGGGCCACGAGGGCATCGACGCGCTGCTGGCCCGCCAGTTCGGCGTCTCGGAAGACGTGATTCGCCAGCACTCGGCGCGGCTCGCGTCGTCTGACGTCTCGCTCGACGTCAAGCTGGGCGACGACTCCGACACCACGGCGCTCGACCTGTTGCCCGGTGACGACGCCGACCCCGAGCGCGCGCTGGGCGACGTCGAGCGTGACGAGCTCGTGCACGCCACCATTCGCCGCTTGTGGAAGGGCCTCGATGAGCGTGAGCGCGCCGTGCTGCAGCACCGCCTGCTCTCGGACGACGACGAGACGACGCTGGCCGACCTCGGAGACCGCTTCAAGCTCTCGCGTGAGCGCCTGCGGCAGATCGAGCTGCGCGTGAAAGACCGCCTCAAGCGCGCCCTCGACACGGCCTCGCACCACGGGCCGGGCCTGCTGCAGTAGCTACTGCTTCTTCTTCTCGACGAAGGCCTTCGCCTTGCCGAGCGCGCGGGTGACGGAGTCTTTCGCGGCCGACTTCTGCCCGCCGTGCACGAGGAACGCGGGCACCGAGCCGCCCGGGTCGGAGAAGAGCGTGTACGAGACGGTCGAACCGCCTTCGGCCCTGGCCACCAGGTTCCACTCACCCCAGAGCTTCTCCATGCGCACGAAGCCTTCGGGCCTGGGCGGCGCCGACTCCGTCGTGGTGCGGAAGCGCACGCGGCAGTGCTGCGGCGACAGCCACTCGCGCTTCACGCTCAACACGTAGTCCCGGTTGGCGACGATGGGCTGCGAGATGTGCGCGTAGACGATGCGCTGGTGCTCTCCGTCGACGAGCACCTTGCTGAGCACCATGCCCGGGCTGTCGGAGCCGCGCGTGCCCCACTCGAAGATGGCCTCGCAGAGGTCGGTCACCTGGTACGGCGCCGCCGTCTGCAGCTGGTACTCCTGGTACGGGCTGCCCTTCACGGGGCGGCCGAGCAAGGTGACGCCGTCGGCGCTCTCGAGCTTCTCGTAGGCCGCGGTGTTCTCGTCGATGGGGAACTGCGAGAGCACGGCGAGGAGCACGAACGTCGTCACGGGAAGACCTCGGTCAGGAGAGCGCCACGAGCCGCTCGAGCAGCCGCGTCACTTCGGCCATCTGCGCGGTGTCTCCGAGCTTCACGGCGACGCGGCCCTGGGCGAGCAACGCCTTCACCTGGCCCACCGCGGAGTCGGCTTCGGGGCTCGGGTTCTCTTCGGCGCTCTTCTCGAGCAGCCGCACCAACCGCTCGGCTTTGTCGAGCACCCGCGGGAACGTCGAGATGGCGAGCACCTTGTCCTTCTCGGCCTGCTGCTGCGAGTAGGCGGCCTGCTCCTGCGACAGCGAGTCGACCTCGGTGGTGCTCAACGTGGTGCGGGCCTCGATGCGAATGGCCTCGGCCATACCCGTCGTGGTGTCGACGGCGCGCACCGACAGCGTGCCTTCGTTCGAGAGCTCGAACGTCACCTCGATGGGCACCTCGGCGCGGTTGACGACGTTGATGTCGGTGAGCACGACCTCGCCCAGCTTCGTGCATTCGTCGGCGAACTCGCTCTCGCCCTGGAAGACGGGAATGCGGGCCTGCGTCTGGCCCGTGCGCCCGGGAAGAAACGTCTCGCGGGCCGAGGCGGGCACCGGCGAGTTGCGCGCGATGAGCTTGCGCACCGTTCCTCCCAGCACGCCGACCGACATGGTGTGGGTGGCGACGTCGATGAGCAGCGTCTGGCCCTGGCGCGAGACGAGCTCGGCGGCGTGCACGGCGGCGCCGAGCGCCACGGCCTCGTCGGGGTTCACGCCAGTGACGGGCTGGCGGCCGAAGAGCTGCGTCACCAGCTGGCGAATGAGCGGCATGCGCGTCATGCCACCGACGAGCATCACCGCCTCGATGTCGCCCGGCGTCAGCTTCGCTTCGTCGAGCACCGAGCGGCACACGTCGATGCAGCGGGTGGTGAGCGGCTCGGCCAGGGTCTGGAAGAAGTCTCGCGTGAGCGCGGTGTCGAGCTGGCAGTAGCGCTCGGGCGCGCCCTCTTGATGGTCGCCGAGCTCGCCGACCGAGATGAAGGCCTCGACCTGGTCGGACAGGGTGCGTTTGGCGCGCTCGGCCGCGTAGCGCAGGCGCTGCATCGAGACGCGGTCTTTCATCACGGCGTCGCGGTGCAGGTCGGGTACCTGGGCGACGAGCCACTGCACGATGCGCGCGTCGAAGTCGTCACCGCCGAGCTGCGGGTCGCCGCCGGTCGCCTTCACCTCGTAGACGCCGTTCTCCATCTCGAGCACCGAGACGTCGAAGGTGCCGCCGCCGAGGTCGAACACCAGCGCGCGCCCCTGGAACGAGTTCACCAGGCCGTACGCCATGGCCGCGGCGGTGGGCTCGTTGAGCAGGCGGAGCACCTCGAGGCCGGCGATGCGCGCCGCTTCACGCGTGGCCTGACGCTGGCCTTCGTCGAAGTTCGCGGGCACCGTGATGACGGCCTTCGAGACGGGGCGGCCGAAGTGGGCCTCGGCGTCGAGCTTGAGCTCGCCGAGCAACATGGCCGAGACCTGCGTGAGCGGCATGACGCGGCCGGCGACGCGAATGCGCACTTCACCCTGCGGGCCCGAGAGCACGGGGTAGGGCACGACGGCGCGGGCGGCTTTTTCGAGGCCCTGGCTCCAGCGTTTGCCGATGAAGCGCTTGGTGGCCGGAGCGACGCGGTCGGGCGCTTCGTCTCCGAGAATCTGGGCGCGTTCGCCGACGACGCGCTCGCCCATGGCGGTGAAGCCGACGACCGAGGGGGTGAGGCGGGCTCCGGCGCGGCTCGGAATCAGCAGCGGGCGGCCAGAATCGAGCGTGGCGACGGCGCTGTAGGTCGTGCCGAGGTCGATACCGATGACGGGATCCATGAAGGGGTGCCGAGTCTAGCCCCGCGCTGGGGTGGGATGATCCAGATTCAGGGAAGGCGTCACTCGCTCCCGCCCGACAGCGAGTGTGGGAAAGCGTGCCATCAGCAGGGCTGAACGCGCCTGCGCGCCGAGCTTGCCGCCATGGGGCCGTGTGCTAGGGCGCGGCGCATGCAGAACGTCTCCGTCGCCCGCCGTTATGCCCGCGCGCTCCTCGATGCCTCGGGAGCCCAGGCTGATCAGGTTCTTTCGCAGCTCGAAGAGCTCGTGCGCTACCTGCACACCGCCCCGACGGTGCTCGAGGCGCTGTCGAACCCGGCCGCGACGCGCGAGCAGCGCATGGCGATGACCGAAGGCCTCATCAAGGCGGCCAACGGCATGAACCCGATGCTGGCGAACCTGCTCAAGCTGCTGACCGACCGCAACCGCATCAGCGCACTGCCCATGCTGGCCCTGCAGTTCCGCGACCTGGTCGACGCCGGCATGGGTCGCGTTCGCGGCACGGTGACGTCGGCGACGCTGCTCGGCGACGCGCAGCTCGTCGCCATCAAGGCCCAGCTCGAGACGCTCACGCAGCGCAAGGTGATGCTCGACGCGAAGGTCGACCCGAGCATTCTCGGCGGCGTGGTGGCCTCGGTCGGCTCGCGCACCTACGACGGCTCGCTGAAGAGCCAGCTGCGCGAGATGGGCCGTCAGCTGCTCGAGAGCTGAGCGGGTCGCCCCACGACGCGTCGGCATCGTAGTCTCGCGCGATGCGCGCCTCGGTCGTCGTGCTCCTGTGTTGCGGCATCGCCTGCAAGAAGGAGAAGCCTGTCACGCTGCCGCCGGAGCCGATTCCGGCGCGCGCTGTGAGCCCCGCTTCGAATGCACTGCCGGTCGGGCCGCTGCGCCGCGCCGGCTTCGTCAGCTACGCAATCTACTTTGCGAAGATGACGCCCTCAGCGAGCGCGAGCTTCGAGCGTCTCGTGAAGAAGACCCGGTTCGCGGTGGTCAAGCAGTTCGGACCAAGCGTGCTTCCGAGTGTGTACGGATTCTCTCCGGGCATCGCCGAGGTACCGCCGCCCGACGAGGAACGGCTCCGATTGTTCGGGAGGGGACTGACTCCAGTTCAGCAGACCG
>JAEUJR010001041.1 GCA_016793585.1 Archangium sp. | reverse complement strand
GCGCCCTCTTTTCCCCAGCCGGCGCCCCGGCCCGTCGTGACTCCACCGGCTCCAAAGAAACGTTCACCGCCGTGGCTCTTCATCGGGTGCGGCGGCTTCGTGCTGCTCACCATCATCGCCACGGCCATCGCGGCGGCGGGCGGCGGTGGTGGCGCCTCGGTCGACGACGGCGCGGTGCTCAAGCTCAAGCTGGGCGGCGTGATTCCCGAGTACGTGCAGAGTGAAGGCCTCGACGAGCTCTTCGGGCCCAAGCCCGTCACCGTGCAACAGCACGTCTTCAACCTGAAGAAGGCAGCGGCCGACAAGCGCATCAAGGGGGTGCTGCTCGAGCTGTCGCCGTTGCAGGTCGGCCCCGCGAAGATTGAAGAGCTGCGTGACGCCCTCACCGCCTTCAAGCAGAGCGGCAAGTTCGTCATCGCCTGGAGCGAGTACATGACCGAGCGCGAGTACTCGCTCGCCATCGCGGCTGATCAGATCGTCATGCCGAAGGACTCGCGCTTCGAGTTCAACGGCTTCGCCACCGACCTCGCCCACTACCCTGGCCTGCTCGAGAAGCTCGGCATCGAGGTGCAGTACTTCCGCTTCGGCAAGTACAAGTCGGGCTCGGGTGAGCAGTTCGGCCGCAAGGCGTTCACCGAGCCCGTGAAGGAGATGATCAGCGGCAACCTCGAGCGCGGCTTCACGCACTTCGTCGACGCGGTGGCGAAGCACCGCAAGCTCGACGCCACCCAGGTGCGCGCCCTCGTCGAAGAGGCCGGCGAGAAGAGCGACTGGGCCCTCGAGAAGAAGCTCATCGACCGCGTCGCCTACTGGGACGAAGTCGAAGACGACCTGCGCACGAAGACGGGGCTCAAGGCCGACGAGAAGGTGAAGTTCGTCTCGGCCGCGAAGTACCGCCACGTCTCGGGCAAGCAGGCCGGCCTCAAAGAGGGCAAACACACCTTCGCGCTCATCTACTCGGTGGGCCTCATCGTCGCCGGCAAGGGCGGCGTCGACCCCTTCTCGGGCGGAGACGCGCAGGGCTCGGACGCCATCATTCAGTCGTTGCGCAAGGCGGTCGAAGACGACGACGTCAAAGCCATCATCTTCCGCGTCGACTCGCCCGGTGGCGCGGGCCTCGGCTGCGATTACGTGCGGCGCGAGGTCGAGAAGGCGCGCGCGAAGAAGCCCGTCGTCGTCTCGATGTCAGACGTGGCGGCCTCGGGTGGCTACTGGGTCTCGATGGACGCGACGGCCATCGTCGCGCAGCCCAGCACGTACACCGGCAGCATCGGCATCTTCGCCGTCGTGCCGAACCTCGGGCCCCTCTACGAGAAGCTCGACCTCAACAACGAGACGTTCAAGGCCGGCACCCACGCCGACGCCATCATCGGCGCGCGCAAGATGACCGACGACGAAGCGAAGGCCTTCGACGACAACCTGCTCGGCTCGTACAAACGCTTCGTCGAGCTCGCCGCGAAGGGCCGCCACAAGACGTACGACGAGCTCGAGCCGGTCGCACAGGGCCGCACGTGGCTGGGTGACGAGGCGCTCGAGAAGGGCCTCGTCGACCGCCTCGGCGGGGTCGACGCCGCCGTCGCGCTCGCAAAAGAGAAGGCCAGCCTGCCCGCCGACGAGCCCGTGAAGCTCGAGCTCTTCACGCCGAAGAAGACGTTCGTGCAGGCGCTGCTCACCCGCGACGAAGACGACGAGAGCGACCCCATGGAGCGCGCCTCGCAGCTGCTCGTGCAGAAGGCGCTGGCAGCGTCGCCCGCGGCGAGCCTCATCAAGAAGGTGCCCTTCCTGGGCGTCTTCTCGAGCCAGGTGCTCGCCGGCGAGCGCGTCTTCCCGATGATGGAAGAGGTCGTCGACCCACGGTGAATGCGGGCCCTCGCGTTCGGGCGTAGGATGTTCGGCATGATTCGTCGGGTGCTTCCGCTGGTCGTGGTGGTCGGGTGTGCAGCCCCACCGATGAAGGGTGAACCGCTGCTCGAGCTGCGCGCCAGCCCGGCGAGCGACGTCGACACCGTCAAGGGGCTCCTCACCCTCACCGCGGTCGCCACCACCGACACCGGCGGCATCGGCGCGGGCACCGTGCGCTTCGTCACCGACGTCGGAAACCTCACCGTCGCCGAGGCCACGCTCGACGAGTTCGGCAAGGCCGAGACCGTGTTCTCGTGCATCGAGGGCATGACCCCGTTCTGCGACACCGCGAGCGGTGCCGACGTCACCGTGCAGTGGGACTCACCTGCGAAGCGCCTCGTCACCAGCCGCCGCATCGCCTTCCGCAGGCCCCAGCTCGTCGAGGTGGGCTACTCGGGTGACGGCGGCTCGGGCACGCCCTGCACCTCGCAGCGCGACTGCCAGCTGGGCCTCGCCTGCTTCGAGGGCACCTGCGTCGGCAACGGCCAGCTGCGCTTCTCGCTCTCGTGGACGGTGGCGTCGGACTTCGACCTGCACGTCATCACGCCGAACAACAAACACCTCTTCTACGCCAACCGGCGCGACGACGGCGGTGAGCTCGACGTCGACGCCTGTGTCGGCTCGAGCACGTGCCGCCCCACCAACGTCGAGAACATCTTCTGGCGCGGCACCCCGCCCACCGGCACGTACAAGTTCTATGTGCGCAACTTCAACGGGCGCGCCGCGGGCAGCTTTCGCATTCAGGTGACGGGCACCGGCACGCCACAGGAGTTCACCGGCATGCTGCCGGCCTCGTCCACCGACTCGATGCAGTTCACCGTGACCCGCTGAGCGGGCTGCCCTTTCAGTCAGCCGTCACGGGTGCGTGGCGGCGCGGTGGTTAGAGGTGACGCATGAATCGCTCCTGGCGCGTCGCCACCTTCGCGGGCATCAACATCAACCTGCACATCACCTTCGCGCTCGTGCTCGTGATGGGGGCGTGGCCGTGGCTCGTCTTCGGAACGAAGGGCGCCCTCTTCGGCGCCGTCATGTCGCTCGCCGTCTTCGGCTGCGTGGCGTTGCACGAGCTCGGGCACTCCCTCGTCGCGCTCGCGTTCGGCATTCCCGTCACCGACATCACGTTGACGCCCATCGGAGGCGTCGCGGTGCTCAAAGACCGCCCCAAGACGCCCACGCAAGAGCTGCTCATCGCCATCGCCGGCCCCGCGGTGAACGTGGTGCTCGCGGCCGGCTTCCTGGGCATCGGTGTGGCCGTCGAAGGCTGGGAGGCGCTCGCCGCCGCATCTCAATCGTTCATGCGTGAACCTCCGCGCGCCGAGTTCATCTGGGTGATGCTCGTGTCGGCCAACGTCGGCCTCGCCGTCTTCAACATGTTGCCCGCGCTCCCGATGGACGGTGGCCGCGTGCTGCGCGCGTTCCTCTCGTACGTGTTCGCGCCAGAGCGGGCGACGCGCATCGCCGCCGTGGTGGCGCGCATCGTGGCCGTCGGCTTCATCGCGCTCTGGCTCTTCGCCCCCAACGCGAGCCCGATGCTGCCCTTCATCGCGCTGGTGGTGTTCTTCGGGGCCGGCGCCGAGGTGCGTGAAGCGAAGGTGAACCGGGTGCTCGCCCTCATTCGCGCCACCGACGTGGTGACGCCCTACGCACCGCGCTTCGAGCCGGGCACCACGCTGGGCGAAGCGGTGCAGGTGTTGATGATGTCGCCTCTCCCCGTGTTCGCGGTGGAGCAGGCCGGTCGCCTCGTCGGCGTCGTGCGTCGCGAAGACCTGCTCGAGGCGGCCCGCGCGAAGGGCTCGTGGGGCTTCGTCTCGTCGGTGCTGGTTCGTGAAGTGCCCACCGTCGATCCGTTCGAGACGCTCGATGACGCCCGTTCGAAGATGCAGCGCGGCGTGGTGCGCGCTGCGGCGGTGATGCGCGGTGGCCTCTTCCTCGGCCTCATCACCGAGCTCGAGCTCACTCAGGCGATGGAGGTCGCCGAGCGACTGCGTGCCACGGCGCCTCGCGACAGCCTCGGCCGCGAAGTGCGCTGAGCGTCTCGAGCCGCCCTTCGAGAGGAGCGTTTCGACGAAGCGACGCTCGAGGTGCAGTGACCGGTCACTTCCGAATCTGGAACTTCACCTTCTCGGTGCCGAAGGTGAACTCGTCGCCGTCACGAATCGGGCGCCGCGTGACCTTCTCTTTGTTCGGCCCGAAGAACGTGCCGTTCGACGAGTTGAGGTCTTCGAGCACGAAGCCGCCAGCCTCACGAAGAATGCGGGCGTGTTCGCGACTGACCCTGTTCGACTCGATGACGAACTCGCACGTCTTGCCGCGGCCGATGGTGACGACGTCGGTCACCATCTTGAACGGGTCGCGGTTGGCCATCACGAGGGTGAGCGACTGTTTGCCACCGGGCGCGGCGCGCGCAGGCGGCGGAGCAGGCTCGGGCTCCTCTTCGGGCGGCAGATCGTCTTCGGGCGGCGGGTCGTCCTGGGGCTCTTCGTCGGGCGGGGGCTCGTCCTGGAAATCTTCCTCGGGCGCGGGCTCGTCGAACGGGTTGCCCTCGTCCTCCTCGGGCGCGGGTTCCGGTTCGGGCTCGGGCTCGGGCTCGGGTTCGGGAGCCGGCGCGGGGCGCTTGGGCGGCGCGGGTGCAGGCTTCGGCGCGGGCGGCGGCGGCTTGGCGGCCGGTGCAGGCTTGAGGCCCGGTGGCGCTGCAGCAGGCGCTGGCGCGGGTGACGGCGCTGCGGCGCCGGGTTGCAGGCCGCGGCCGGGGACGACGTAGCCGTTGAGGCGGGCGAGCGTGAAGACGGCCTGCGCGACGAGCGCGTCGCGGCCGACCCCCATCTCGTTGGACATGAGGTCGAGGGCCTCCCAGAGATGCGCGGGAAGAGCCACGGGCTTGGAGTCGGACATTGCGTGGGCGACCTTACCGCCGCACCGCCCACTGTCGAACTTGTGTTTTCGGCCGTGGCACCGCATGGAACAGGCATGTCGCCTTCCGCCGCTTCGCTCTTCGACGACGTTGCCCGCCCCAACCCCGCTGGCTTTCGCGACCTCGACGTCACCGCCCTGCCCGTGCCCGTGCCAGTGGGCGTGACGCTCATCGACGTTCGCGAGCCCCACGAGTTCGTCGGTGAGCTCGGCCACGTGCCCGGCGCCACTCTGGTGCCGCTCGCGACCGTGCCCGCCCAGAGCGTGACGTGGGACAAGGGCCTGACCTACGTCGTCGTCTGCCGCAGCGGCGGCCGCTCGGGTCAAGCCGCGCAGGCGCTCAACCGCCTCGGCTTCTCGCGGGTCATCAACCTCGTGGGCGGCATGCTCGCGTGGAACCAGGCGGGGCTGAAGACGGAGAAGTGAAGAAGCCGTCACCACCGGCTCCGCCGCTCGCGCGACGGGTGTTGCGCTGGTCGCTCCGTGGCCTGGCCATCGGCTTCGGGGCGCTGGTGGCGTGTCTCGTGTTCTTCCGCTTCGTCGACCCACCGACGACGGCGTTCATGCTCGAGCGCCGGCTCGAGGCGTCGCGAGAGAACGACAAGCGCTTCGTGCTCAAACAGCAGTGGGTGCCGCTCGAGCGCATCTCGCCCGCCCTGCAGCTCGCGGTGGTGGCGTCAGAAGACCAGAAATTCCCCCAGCACTTCGGCTTCGACGTCGAGGCCATCGCCGACGCCGTGGAGGATCGGTTCGAAGGCCGCTCGACCCGCGGCGCCAGCACCCTCACGCAGCAGGTGGCGAAGAACCTCTTCCTCTGGCCGGGCCAGTCGTTCGTGCGCAAGGGCCTCGAGGCGATGCTGACGGTGATGCTCGAGGTCCTCTGGTCGAAGGGGCGCATTCTCGAGGTGCACCTCAACGTGGCCGAGTTCGGTGACGGCATCTACGGCGTCGAGGCGGCCTGCCATGCCTTCTACGGGAAGAGCGCGAAGCAGGTGTCGGCCGAAGAGGCGGCGCTGCTCGCGGCGGTGCTGCCAGCGCCCAAGAAGCGCAGCGTGAAGAAGCCGAGCGACGTGGTGAAGGCGCGCGCAGGCTGGGTGCTGGAGCAGATGCGCGCGCTCGGCCCGCACTGGCTCGACGACGTGAAGTGACGGTTACTTCTTCTTCGCCGACTCGGCCTGACAGCTCTTGTTGCAGGCCAGGCGCACCTTCTTCATGTTCGCCTGACAGAGGTCGCCGTCGCCGTGGCCACCGCCCTTGGCTTCGTTCTTCTCGGCGCGGCGGCACTGCACGGCCATGTTCTTGAGCAGCTCGTCGCACGACTTCGCGCACTCGCGGTTGGCGGCGAAGGCGGGCGAGGTGAGGAGCAGGGCGAGCAGCAGGAAGCGCATGGCAGAGTGACTGCGCCGAGCGTCTCCTGATTCAGGCTGGCGCTCAAGCGGGTCGCCGTCGGTCATCTGGACCGGTTTTCACTGACGCCGGAATCGTGCCTCGGAGTCGAGATCGGCTACGACCTTCGCTCCCGCATGAACCGAGACGCCCTGGCGGCAGCCGCCTGCATCGCCGTGCCGCTGTTCATCGGCTGGTGGCTGTGGCGCCGCCCGTTCCTCACCGCGGGCCTCGACGGCACGCCCGATGCGCCACGGTCGTTCGGCCCCCGGTGCTGGTGGGTCGCGGTGAAGGCGAACGGAGCCTCGCAGGTCGCGCAGGCCCTGCAGCAGCTCGAGCTGGCGTCGCCCCTGGGGCCCTGCAACTGGGCCTGTGGGCTCGAACGGGCCGCCGTCGGCGCGGGGAGCCGGCTCTCGTTCGTGACGCCGGCGGTCGACGGCTGGGTCTTCGTCGTCAACTGGCCCGCCGAGGCGCAGGCCGACCTCGAGCACCTCGCGCGCCTGAGCGTCGCGATTGGACACCCGGTGTTCGGCTTCGGCTCGTTCGCGGCGGCGCGCACCGCGGGCTGGTGCATCGCCGAGGGCGGCCGCATCAAGCGCGCATGGGGCCGCTGTGAGGGGAAGACGCTCTACGACCTGGGCGTCGAGACGGGCGACGAGCGCGCGCTCGACCTCTCGTTCTCACCCACGCCCGCGCGCGACGACGCCGCGCGGTGGGAGCGCAGCACCGACGAGGCCACCGTCATCACGCTCGCCTCGAAGTGGACGCGGGACCCCACCACACTCGACGCCGTGAAGACGCCGGGCGTCGGGCTGTTGCTGCGCCGAAAGTGACGCGGGTTCAGCCACGGTTCCGGAGCTGCGCTCGCCGAGACCGACCTCGACCACCGAGGCCGTCGGAGTCCGCGCTCGCGCGAACACGAGTTCGTTCACCGGCGCGGCGCTCTCAGTCGCCGTGAACGCCACGCCGTGTTCGCCGACCTTCAGAGCTCTGCGAAGCGCGCAGAGAAGTGCCGCAACGCTGGCGGCTGCTCGACGATGCGCAGGCCCTTGAGCTGCTTCGCCTGCTTCGCGACGCGCTCGACGACCTCGATGACGAAGTCCATGTGGCTCTGGGTGTACGTCCGCCGGGGGATCGCGAGGCGAACCAGATCCATCGCGGCGGGCTTCTCGGTTCCGTCGGGCGCCAGCCCGAACATGACCGTGCCGATCTCACAGCTGCGCACGCCCCCTTCCCGGTACATGGCCACCGCGAGCGCCTGCCCGGGGTACTGCAGCGGCGTCAGGTGCGGCAGCAGCGCGCGCGCGTCGAGGTAGACCGCGTGCCCGCCGATGGGCACCACGATGGGCACCCCGAGCTTCTGCAGCGCCTCGCCGAGGTACTCCGTCGAGCGCACGCGGTAGCGCAGGTAGTCGTGCTGCACGATCTCCGAGAGCCCCTGCGCGATGGCCTCGAGGTCACGCCCCGCGAGCCCGCCGTACGTGGGGAACCCCTCGGTGAGGATGAGCAGGTTGCGGCACTTGAGCGCCCACGCGTCGTCGTCGAGCGCGAGCCACCCGCCGATGTTGGCCATGCCGTCCTTCTTCGCCGACATCGTCATGCCGTCGGCGACGCTGGCCATGTCACGCACGATGTCGACGACGTCGCGGTGCGCCTGACCCGGCTCGCGTTGGCGAATGAACCACGCGTTCTCGGCGAAGCGGCAGCCGTCGAGGAAGAGCGGAATCTGGTGGCGGTCGCACACGGCGCGCACCGCCCGCAGGTTCTCGAGGCTCACCGGCTGGCCGCCGCCCGAGTTGTTCGTCACCGTCACCAGCACGAGCGGCACCTGGTCGCGGCCGTGCTCGCTGATGAGCCGCTCGAGCGCTTCGACGTCGAGGTTGCCCTTGAACGGGTGCGGCACCGAGGGCTGACGGCCGGCCGGGTAGAGCAGGTCGACGCCGGTCGCTCCGCTCGCTTCGACGTTCGCGCGCGTGGTGTCGAAGAGCGTGTTCGACGGCACGACCTTTCCGCGGCCACCGACGACCGAGAACAGAATCTTCTCGGCGGCGCGGCCCTGGTGCGTGGGAATGACGTGCTTGAAGTCGAAGAGGTTCTTCACCGCCGCCTCGAAGCGGAAGTACGACGGAGAGCCCGCGTACGACTCGTCGCCACGCTGCAAGGCGGCCCACTGCTCCGCCGACATCGCGCCGGTGCCCGAGTCCGTCAGCAGGTCGATGAGCACGTCGGCCGAGTGCAGGCCGAACAGGTTGAAGCCCACTTCACGCAGCCGTGCTTCACGCTCTTCACGCGTCGACAGACGAAGGGGCTCGACGGACTTGATGCGGAAGGGCTCGATGATGGTGCGGAAGTCGTTCACGAACGCGCTGCTTAGTCTGGGCGTGCGCGTGCTCCGCGTGCATCGTTTGCGCGTTTGAGGCTCGTCAATTGGGCGAACGTCAGGCGTCGCTCGTCGTCGCGCCGTTGGCCTCGAGCAACGAGCGGTACCACTCGACGGCGCGCTGCGTTCGCCCGGCCAGCGCGGTGGTACCCCACAGAATCGAGAGCGTCTTCGTCGTCTGCGGCGTCGTCTTCGTGCGCTGCGCGTCTTTCACCGCGTTCGCACACGGGCCGTCGGCGTCGAAGAGACAGAGCAACCCGCCGAGGTCGATGGTCTGCCCACCCTGGTTGAAGACGTACGTGCTGCCCTCGGCGGCGAGCCCGACGCGGAAGGGCGCTTTCGCCAGCGAGAGGTCGACGACGCTGATGGGCAGGCCCGAGTGCAACGAGACGACGTTGCACGCATCGACCGCCGCGTTGATGGAGCCGAGCGCGCCTTCGCTCACTGCTCGAATCAGATACTCCGACGCCGGCTTGCCACGCCCCGTCGGTTTGTAGCCGCCGTGACGAAGCAGCTCGCGCACCGCCGAACGAACCGCGTCGTCTGACGAGAGCGGCGCCGACGCCGTCGTCGAGAGCAACGACATGATGGGCTCGACCCGCCCGAGCTCGCCGAGCGGCTTCGAAAAGGTGGTGACGAACCAGCGCGTGTCGAGGAGCGGATGCGGGTCGACCTGAACCATGACGCGCACCCTCGAATCACCCGAGCGGCGCCGCAAGGGCGAAAACCGCCCCTCAAACGACACTCGTTTTTCGCGTTGCGCGAACGTCACTTCGGGGCCGGTAAATCGGCCTGCGCGCGATTTGAGATGTACGACTTTGGATTCCTCAAGAGATCCAGGGGTTTACATACGCGCGCGTGCCACATAGGGTGCCGCCGGTCAAAAAAGAGACAAGCCGCTACAGGCCGCTACGGTCAGCCAAACCGGCACGAAAGGCCCTCACGTGAGCCAGGAGCGCCCCGACGCGTTGCTGAAAAGCGCGCTCGAAAAAATCGTCTACTTCGAAGC
>JAEUJR010001014.1 GCA_016793585.1 Archangium sp. | reverse complement strand
ATGACGAGGTCGGAGCGTGCATCACCGAGCCGTTCGGCGTTCTGTTTCAGCCGCTTCAGCTGCTTCTTCGTGAGCGAGGCCAGCACCCGCACGCCCAGTTCGACGACGCCAGCGTGCAGTCGCCCTTCGTTCGTGGTGAAGAGCTGAAACGCGTCGTGAACGTAGAGCGTGTCTTTCCCCTTCTTCGAGAGTGTGCGCCGGTCGCTCAGCGTGAGCGTCTTCTGAACGATGTACGCGGCCGGGTTCGGCAGTCGCAGCATCCCGACGCCTTCTACCTCGAGCGTCATTGGCTCGAAGAGCAGCGGCTCGAGGTTCTTCACCTTCTGGGCGCTGACGCCGAGCACGTTGACCGTCGCTCCCGTCGGGTGGCGCTGCGCAACATCGGGCACGATGAACTCGAGTTCGGAGTTGCCGAGCACGTAGTGGGTCAGAGGCGGCCGGTCGTCACCCTCAAAGCGAGCGCTGAAGCCTGCGCGCTCCAAGGTTTCATTGAGTGCGATGGAACTCCAATGTCCTTTCGCTTGCGTCGCGATGTCGATGTCGCTCGTGAGCACTGGAGCCCAGTCCAGCGTTCGGGCGAAGGGGTGAAGGCGCAGCAGACGCGCCGCTTGACCGCCTCCAATGACGAACTCCTGCTCGGCACCGCGAAGAGCATCGAGCAGCCGCCGAAACACGTCTCGCTCTTCGTCGGTGAGAGGGTTCATGACGAGAAGGCAGGTTCGAGCACGCGCCCCCAGAGGAAGTCAGCCTGCTCTTGTCCACGAAGTCGATAGTGCGAAGTCTCGAGCCAGCACTGAATGACGTCGGTTGTGGGTGCTCCGGTCGTGGGGAGTGCTCGGTAGATCGACTCAGGGAACCTGGGCACTGCGAGACCGATGTCGACCCGAGAGCTCGTTGAGTCGACGACGAGGCCCAGCGACTCGAGCATCGGCGCATCAAGAGACGAAACCCATGCCATCGCATGTGCGCCGCTGACATGACCTAGTCCGAGCAGATCGCAGGCGGTGTGTAGACGGAGAACGAGTGGCGGCCGCTGACCTTCGCTTCGGGACTCTTTGCTCGAAGCCTCTGCGAGCGCACGAGCATTCGTCGGCCCCCTGGCGAAGAGGGCGGCGACCTCGACTCGGGCCGGATGACTCATTCGGTCGCGCCACTGCGTGAGCAATTCGAGTGGCCGGGCGATGCGAAGATCTCCAAACCGCGTGTCGAGTTGGTTCTCGGCGTCGAGGGCTTGAACGAAGCGCGCAGCCACCGCGGTCGAGACGTCGGCGACTTCGGCGAGGTTGCTCGCGTTGCGAACCGAACGTCGAGGTGCCGCCAGCAGTTTCTCCGGCAATTGCGGCGCGAGTAGCACTTTCAGCATCCACTGATTCAAATCGGTGAAGAGCGTCGTACGGCTGCGAGGCGATGGGGCAACCGACTCGACGATGGGCTGTTGCGCGGCGACGTTTCTCAGGTTCGGGGCCGAGCTCACGTGCGGAAAGACGCGACCCTGTTTGTCGAAGAGGATCCAGCTCTGACCTGGTGCGACTTCGGCGACGAAGCGTTCGAGCCGCTCGTCGGTCAACGGAGTCGCTCGCTGCACTTCGAGTGCGGCAACGGACTCGACGTCGGGAGGCGTCGAGCTTCGTGCGTGAAGAATCGCCTTCGCCAGAAACGGTGCCAGTGACCGGTCCCACGTGCCAGGCGCGTCTTCTTCATGCACCCGATATGTGCCCGTGGGTGAAGCCCAGAGGTCCTTCTTCTGGCGCCACCCCGACTTCTTGAGGAATTGCTGGAGCCCGTTGTTGCTCATTCTCTCCTCCGGGAGAAATATCTCGGAGAAGAGAATAATCTCGGAGGAGAGAAACAACAACAAGCCGCAAGTTCAAAGACTTGCGACGTCGGCAGCTCCCGAGATCAGCTTCCAGTTCGACTGCAGGTGCTTCGTGACCGTCGCGATGGCCCCACCCGTCGTGAAGATGTGATTCGTGCCCGACAACCGCACGTGCACGTACGACGGCTTCTCGAGCTCGAGCGCGAGCCCGGCGTTGATGCGGTCGAAGAAGATCTCCCGCAGCTTGCCCTTCGCGGTGATGACGAGCACCGGCCGGTCTGCCTCGAGCCACTGCTTCCACGCCACCGACAACGGCAGGTTCGTCACCGCGGGCAACCCCGAGCGGCTCATCACGAAGTCGAGAATGGCCTTTCTCGGAATTGGCACGAAGCGCGAGTACTTGCCCTCGGCGGTGAGCAGGCGCATCCACCCCCAGTAGTTGAACGCCTGCTTCGGCACGGCGCGGGTGACGACGGCCTTGAGCACGTCCTCCATCGGCAGCTTCACCGCGAGCGCCTGGTCGAGCAGCGAGAGCGCGAGGCCCTTCTTCTCGGGCAGATGCTGACGCACCCACGGCCGCAACCGGAGCGGCTGCACGGTGCCATCGGCTGCCTTCGGCTCGGTCACGTACATCTCGGGCTCGAGCAGGATGAGGCCCTTCACGTGCTGCTTCGCCGCGTGCGCCGTGAAGATGGCGTTCACCGCGCCGCCACAGAGGCCAGCCACCACGAGCCCCTTCAGGCCCTCGCGTGCACACAGCGCCTCGACGAGCTCGACCGTCACCTCGGTGAAGCTGCCGCCCGTCACCACCGGGAAGAAGTCGTGCGTCACCTTCGGCAACGGCCCCGGCGCGTCACCCAGCCCCGGCAGGTCGTAGCGGAAACACGGCACCCCCGCGTTCGCCAGCGCATCACTCGCCTGACTCGCGAGCCCGCCGTGCCCGTCGCGCGGCACGTAGCCGAAGTTCACCCAGAGCAGCCCGACGTCACTCGTGCGGGTCTCGGGTCGATGAAGCGTGCCGACGCACCGGCCATGCGGCAGGTCGAGCACATCGAGCGCGCGCGTGGTCATGACGCACCTCCATCGGTGACGCTCCACGCGTTGGTCCACTGGTGCAGGCGCTCCTGCGTGAGCGTGAACAGCTCGGCGAGGTCGGCCACCAGGTGCGTGCTCTGCAGCCAGAACGACGGCCGCGGAAGCTTCAGCGACGCGTACTGCTCGCGCTTCGCCTGCGGCAGCTTGTCGGCCGCGCGCCCGTCGAGGAACACCGTCTGCCACTCGCCGCCGATGCGCTCGGGCTCGCCGAACGAGAACGCCTCGGCGCTGCGCCAGAGCCGCTGCGTCCACGGGTAGCCTTCGACCTCGACCTCGACGTCCTTCTCGAGGTCTCTCACGTAGTCGTCACGCACCTTGCGAGGCGCGTCGGGGAACTCCATGTAGTCGGCCGCCAGCTTTCGCCTCAGCATGTCCATCAGCATCGCGCGCGCCGTCTGCGGCGGGTCCCACGCGACGAGGCCGTCGACCGAGCCGTCTTCGAAGATCGGCTTCGCCAGCAGCGCTCCGAGTCGCAGGCCCAGCACCACCACGCGCCTGGCCTGCAGCGTCTTCGCGTGCGCCACCACCGCCGAGACGTCGGCCTTCCACGCGTCGAACGACTGCTCGCGAAAGTCTCCGGTGCTCTCACCGACGCCGCGATAGTCGAAGCGCAGCACGTCGTAGCCGTTGAGGGCGAGGTTGCGGGCGAGGCGCACCCACGAGAGGTAGCCGTGCGACCGCTCGAGCGTCATCGGCCCTGCGAGCACCACCGTCGCGCGAGCCCGCTTCGCCGCCGTCGCGTGGTGCACGACGTACAGCTGCACGCCTTCATGCGAGAGGTACCGGGGCGTCTCGGCGCCGGGCAGCGCGTCTCCGGGAGCGTACGCCTTCATGACGTCACCTTTCGCTTCACGTGCGCCACCGTGTGCTTCGCGAGGTCGAGCCACGTCTTCGGCAGGCTGCCCGCTTCTTCACGCACGCCGCGGAAGTACTCGAGGCCGTAGCTCAACGTCGCTCCCGCCACCGCCACCCGGCCGAGGAGTGGATGGAGTGAACGCCGCTCGTCGACCTTCTCGGCCACCGCGTAGGCCGCGCGAGAGAGCACCTTGCCCGCCGTCGGAGCGCTCGCCGACAACAGCAGCAGCGCGCGAGAGACGGGATTCACCAGGTAGAAGAAGTGCCACGGGTCGGCATCAACCACCTCGGGGTGTTTGTCGTGAATGCGGCTGTCGTAGATGCCGTAGCGGAAGTTCCGCGTCATCCACACCTTCGTGTCGAGGTGGTCGCTGCGGTTGATGGTGCGGGCGTCTTTCGCGAAGAACAGCCGCGCGCCGGCCTTCTGTAGTCGCACGCCGAGCTCACGGTCTTCGCTGCGGTCGAGGGAGCGGTCGAAGCCTCCGACGCGCAGGTAGTCGTCACGCCGGAACGAGACGTTGCCCGTACACACCATGACGCCGCGAACCCTGGTCGGCTCTCGCGAGTAGCGCGCGACGAAGCGGGCGAGCTGCTCGGCGTGAAAGCGCTCGAACAGCGGCTTGGTGTCGAGGCCGGGCTCGTTGTCGATGTGGCCGAGCACGAGCGTGTAGCCAGCGTCGTGGGCCTTGAGGTGTTCGGCGAGGAACTCGGGCGGCACCAGCATGTCGTCGTCGGTGATGACGACGATGGGCGCCTTCGCGTCGAGGACTCCCGCGTGCCGAGCGGCCGCGGCGCCGGCGTTCTGTTGCGTCAGCACCCGCAGCGCGTAGCGGTCTCTTCGTTTCGCCAGCTCGGGCGCGACCGGCACCTTCGAGCCGTCGTCGACGACGATGACCTCGAACGCGTCGGCGGCGAGCGACTGCTGGTTCAGCGCGTCGAGCAGCTCTGACAGCAACTGCAACCGGTTCCACGTCGCGATGACGACACTCAGCCTGGGCGTGCTCACAGTGAGGCGTCACGTACAGCGCCGGCCCCGCTCCGTCGAGGCAACAGGTGGACCCATGGGCCCTTCCGGGAGTAGTCACGAGCCATGATTCGCAAGGCCTTGACCGACTTCGCCCGCGCCGTCCGGGCCGACTACGGCTCGATGCAGCGCTACCGGCAGAAGTACCACGCCGAGGCGATTCCCCTCGCGCGTATGCCTGTCGACGCGGTGAGGAAGATTGGCTTTCAGATGATGGTCGCGACGCGCGCGATGCAGCTCCTTCGCGACCTGCACGTGCCGCTGGGTGGGCAGGTCGGGAGTCGGCTGATTCGGCATCTCTACGGCGCCGAGATTCACTGGGACACGACGGTGCACGGCGGTGTGTGCATCGTGCACGGCAACGGGTTGGTGCTGAGCCACCGCGCGAAGGTCGGAGAGGGCTGCATTCTCTTCCACAACGTCACGCTCGGTGAGGGCCTCGACCCGGTGACGAAAGAGAGCGGCGCTCCGACGCTCGGTAAAGACGTGCACGTGGGCCCGGGCGCGACGCTGCTGGGCCCGATTCACGTGGGAGATGGAACGAAGATCATGGCGGGCGCAGTGCTCACCCGCTCCGTGCCGCCGAACTCGCTGGTGCGCCCCGCAGACCCGGTCGTCACGACGCGTGTGCGGCCGGCCGATGCGTCCAACGAAGCGACGGGGTGAGGTCAGGGCTTGCGGCAGTTCTCATAGCTGAGGAACCGAGATGAGACTCCGACGACCTTGCGAACGCATGGCTTCCCCATCCAGATGAAGCCGCGGTGGTCGAAGCCGGCATCCCAGTCGCTGTCGCTGAGACCACATTGGCAATCAGCCGCGCAGTCAGCGTTGGTGTTGCAGGGTTTGCCGGCCACAAGACGTCACAGGTGTAGCCAGCCGGGCACGGCGGCCCGGGAACCACAGAGCCGCTGCAGCCTCTCTCAGTCGGTGTGCACCGAAGCAGGAGCAGGCCGAGCGCGGCGACGGTGAGCCGGAGCGTCAGTGCCATGAGCGCTACCCGTTCTTGAACGCGCTCGCGTCTGGCAGCCCGCTTCCCGTGAGGTCGGCGCCCATCGCGTGCAACACCCCTGAGAACAGGTCTGGCTCGTTCGAACTCTGCTTGCCCGGCTGCGGAGCGCCGGTTCGCGCGTCGAACCCGTAGCCGTACGTCGTCAGCGGGTCGATGGCGCCGAGCACCGTGTTGCCCTTCACCATCGGCGACAGCATGAGGAAGCCGTTGTTGAGGTCATGCCCGGTGCCGAACTCGACCGCGTTGTCGGGGCGCCCGCGCGTGCGGCCGAAGTCGGTCGCCACGTAGATGAGCGTGCGGTCCCACAGGCTCTCGCCCGTCGCCATGTCGAACGGCTCGCTCTTCAGCAGTGTGATGAGCTTGTCGACGTTCGAGAGAATGCGGTTCCACATGAAGGCCTGGCCGGCGCGGTGGTCGTTGTGGCTGTAGTCGAACGCGAGCGGCGGGTTCGCGAAGCCGATGTTGCCGCCGAGCGCGACGTTGAAGTCGGGCCCGATGGTGACGGCCACCGAGACGCGGTACTTGAGCAGCAGAAACGCGAGCGCGGCCTGGCCCTGGAACGGGTCGTCGAAGAAGCCGGGGAACGCGGCGCGCACCTTCGCTCCGTCGGGTGACGAGTCGAGGCCGTACTGCGTGAGCGGAATCTGCGGCGGCATGTTCGGAATGACGTTGAGCCGCGTGATGAGGTCCTGCGCTTCGAGCTGTGCTCCATCGGCGCGCTGTGCGTTCCACCGCTTCATCGCGTCGGAGTCGGCGAAGGTGGTGCCGAACACCGACGACGCATCGAGCTCGTTGCGGGCCTTTCTCGCCAGCGCCGCGATGTCTTTCGTCGGAGCTCCGCGAATGCCCTTCGCGCCATCGAGCCCGAGCGGCCACAGGCTGGGGCTCGTCACCGTCTCGGCATAGACCGACGCCGGCAGCGACACGTCGGTGCCACGCTCGCCATAGCCGCCGACCGACATGTTCACGTTCGGCAGCGCGAAGCCCTGGCCCCACTGCAGCGCGACGCACTCCTGCAGCGTGCGGCCCTTCCACGCCGCGTTGCCGTTGATGGCCCGCTTCTGCGCGATGGTGTGGTTCACGCTCGTGCCGATGCTCGTCGCCACCAGCATGTCGTCCTTGTACTTGTTCACGAAGGCGAGCTGGTCGGTGTTCACCGGCACGGGAATGCTGCCGAGC
>JAEUJR010001002.1 GCA_016793585.1 Archangium sp. | reverse complement strand
CGTGACGCCGACGTTGCGCAAGTCCTGCCAGGTGTCGGGCAGCAGGCCCTCGTTGGCGAGGCCGTCGATGTTGAAGTCCCAGCCGCGGTTCTGCGGCGACGGGTAGACGCCGGTACGGAACTTCTTCATCGGCCGAAGCTGCGAGAGCGCGCCACCACCACCGAAGGCCACGTGCTGCGGCACGCCGAGGCTCGCCAGCGCGCGGTCGTCGCGGAACTCGGTGGTGCTCTGGGCCACGATGGTGCGCAGCTCGGGTCTCCCCGCGACTGGACTGCCGGCGGCGCTGCGGGTCGCGTAGTCCTCGTACTCGATGGCGTTGAACTCGAGGAACTGGGTGCGCACGTTCGTCGCGCCCGGGCACGTCGGATCGAACGGGTATCGAACGCCTCCGACGGTGCGGCCTCCGACCGAGTTGAAGCGGCAGCGCGCGGCGACGCTCGGGTGGAAGTCGCGCGGCCACATGCCGGTCTCGGGCAGCTCGTCGCTGCCCTTGAGCCCCGCGATGCGCTCGGGCGAGTCACCGGTGAAGCACGCCGTGTCGTTGCCGAAGCGGCTCACGACCTTCGGCGACGGGCTGTTGTTGTCGGTCGACGGCGTCACGCCACGTCCGCCCGTGAGGCGAATCAGCTGCAGGTATTTGATGGCGTACGACTTCGACGAGTAGTCGCAGTTGTTGCGCACCTGATCGCCCACGAGGTTGTCGGGGTCTTGAATGAAGCCGCCGTTGACGCCGGGAGACACCGCGCCGCCGTTCGCCGCGATATGACCGATCTCTGCGCGCGTCTTGTCGACCTCGCTGCTGAAGCCGTACGCCGAGGCGTACGAGAAGCTCGTGCTGCCGCCCGTGAGGGGATCGAGCGGGTACGAGGTGTGCCGCTGGTAGCGGCGCACGTCGGTGTGAATGCCGAGCACCGGGTACTCCTGCGTCTCGAAGGTGCCGGCGTCGGCGCGGAAGGCCGCGAGCTCCTGGTGCAGATCGACGCGGCTCGCCTGCCCGAGGTGATCGCTGTCGACGATCATGCCCCAGCGCATCATCTCGCCGACGAACGCGCGCCCTTCGGCAGACAACCCGCGATCGTTCATCTGCCGCGCGGTCGACTGGTACTGCGTCGCCACCATCGGCTCGAGCTCACCCACCAGCGGCATGAACATGCCGTCGAGTGAGCACCGGCGATCGCCCAGCACCATGCCGCCAGGCCCGTTGCCGAGCAGCCAGTTCAGGTTGCTGACGCGGCTGGCGAACTTGAAGTCAGGGTTCGCGATGGGGTCGTGCTCGGTGACGGTGCGGCCCTTGCCCGAGCCCTCGAGCCCCGCGCGATAAGTGATGGCGTCGAGCTCTCCGATGAAGTCGGCCGGCGCCGTCGACGGGTGCCGCACCGAGAACCAGCCTCCGGCGCGAAGGTTCCACGAGCAGGTGGGCCCGAAACACGGCGTGACGGGCTTGAGCGTCTGCACGAGATCGCTCGACGTCATCAGCGTCATGTTGCCGAGGGGCGCCGGCAGGTCGGAGGGCAGCGTGACCGAGACCTCGATGCCCGGGCTCCACACGCCGTCGGCGTTGCCGCGCTCGTCCTTGCTGAGGTTCGCGAAGATGGCGGCCGAGTTGTAGACGTCGTTGAAGTAGCCGGTGCCGCCGAGCGGGTTGTCGATGCCGTGAATCGGGGTGATCTTCCGGTAGCCCATCGCGTACAGGTCGCGCACCTGCTGCTCGACGGAGTCGGTCGGTGAGCGCAGCTTGCCCAGCTCCTGCGTCTCGGTGCCGAGAATGAGCGCGAGCTTGTTGCGGCGAACGATGTCGCGAGCCTGACCCGGCGTGCGCGCGATCTCGGCGATGCCGAAGAGCGGCCCCTGCGCGAAGCGTGGGTGTGTCGGCGGCGCGGTGAGGCGCTCGACCGCGTCGGCGGTGAGACGAAACGCGTCCCAGTCGTTCTGATCGTCGCGCCCGTCGAGCACGTACTGGAGCGCGCGGCTGTGCAACGCGTCGATCACCATCAGCCGCAGCCCGCCCTGCCAGGCGCGTTGAATCATCGTCCAGTGGTAGCGCTGATGCAGGTACGAGGCGCCGAGGCCTGAGTGGAACCCGTCGACGGTGTCCCAGTCCTGTTGCTCGATGAGGCCGTGAATGATCGTCGAGCGCACGAGCTCGCGATCGAACAGCCCGATGAGAAAACGAATCAGAGGCCCGGCGCGCAGGCCGCCCGAGGTGGGCATCGCGGCGCCGTGCAGCGTCACGGTCGTGAGCGACGGAATCGCCGTGAGCGCGGCCGCGGCCGTGGCGAGCGCGACGGTGCAGGCCGTGAGCGTGATGGCGGCGATGGCGGGGCCGATGAAGGGAATCGCGCCGAGGTGTGCGGCCGAGATGGCGCAGACGCCCGCGGCCGTGCTGGTGACGAGCGCGATGACTCCCGCCGAGACGAAGCACTGCGCCTGCGTGTTTGGCCGCGAGATGGCGGGCCGAACGACGGTGCCACTGCGCTCCCGAATCGCGGGCAGCGGCCGGTTGCAGTCGTAGACGTTCTCGAGCGGATCGGCCGCGTCACCCCAGATGTAGTGGCCGCCCAGCGTCAGGTTCGCCGCGACGTGCGTGTGCGTGTCGGTGACGCCCCAGAGCGGAGGCTCCTTCACCACGTGGCCGATGGTGGGCTTCGACATGCCGCCGTCGGGCAGCGGCAGCCAGGTGACTCCTGGCGCGGCGGCTTCACACCGGAAGTCGTCGACGTTCACGTGCGCGGCTTCACCCGCGGTGTCGACGACGCGGAAGTACGCGGTCTGGTTCTGCAGATCCTCCACGTTCCAGAACACCCGGCGGCGCATGTACTCGTCGTCTTGCAGTGAGGTGCTCGCGCGCACGACGATGTGCTGAGGCCTGGGCTCTCGCGAGAACGTGCCGCCCGGCGCCGACTCTTCGAGCTCGAGCCCGCGGTACATCGACTGGAGCAGCCCCACGGTGTTCGGGTTGCCCACGACGACGAGCTCGACGCGCTGGGTGGTGCGGCGCTGCCCTCCGATGAGGAAGCTCAGGTACGGCGTCGCGATCACGAACGGCGGAGACTCGAGCGTGAGGCCGAGCGTCTCGCTGAGCCGGCCACCCGGCCGAACGCGCCAGCTGCTGCGAAGGTCGGACGTGCCTGCCCAGTAGCGGCCGCGGTAGTTGATGTCGCGCGAGAACTCCCAGTAGTCGCCGCCCACGTGCGTGCCCGGCCCGCCGTCGCGCTGGTAGCCGGGCGGCATGATGCGATCGATCGACACGTTGTTGCCGTAGACGGCGGTGTCGTTCGTTGCGGTGAGCAGCGTGCCCGTCCACGGCGTGTAGCGCCCCGACTCGAAGCTCCACGCGAGGCCAGCGGTGCACGGCATGTTCGGCGTCGGCTGCGTGGGCGCCGGTTCATCGAACGGAACGAACGGCACCGTGGCGTCGGGCGCGAAGAACCACTGGTCCTGCGGAGGGGTTCCGGCTGGCGGGCAGCCCTGCTGATCGCTCGCGCAGCCGCGGTAGTCCTTCGGGTCCTGTCGGCGAATCGCGCCGGCATCGAGCCAGTCGGTGTCGACGACCGTCGTCTCGAAGCAGCCCATCAAGGGTGTCACCTCGCCCGTGCCGAGATTCACCATGCGGCCATCGGAGCCCACACCCGAGCCGCCATCGAAGCGCGTCCACGGGCCGCCATCGCGCGAAAGCCCACCGTCAGGCAGTCGCACCGGCTCGGGGTAGGTGAGACACCAGTCGGGCATGTTGCGCGGCCCGGCGTCTCGACCGCCTGCGTCTGGCCCGCCTGCGTCTGGCCCGCCTGCGTCGACCTCAGGAGTGCCTGAGTCCTCCATCGGGTTCGAGGCGTCGGGAGGAAGCCCGCCATCAGGCCCCGACGGAAGCGGACAAGCCGAGGACAGCGCGACCAGCGTCGCGATCACGGAAAGGCGGAGGTTCCCCATCATGGAACTGTCTCACAGTCGGCGAGTGGAGGTTCGTCAGCGAAGCCAGCGTCATGCCAGCGCGCGCTCCGAGCGAAGTCGCAACCATCGGGGTTCGCGCCTGTGACCGATGCTGTGCGGTGTGACCGCTGCGGTCACTCGCCCAGACGCGCGCCCGGCTGGAACGTCGTCGGCGCCTGGACGAGCGATGGCAGCTCGGGCGCCTTCCGTTCGAACAGCCAGATCTTGTCCTTCGTCGACGGCCGAGAATCCCAGCCACCCGTGACGCAGACGTCGACCATGGTGCGAATCACCTTGCGCGGTGGAATGCTCTTCTTCGGAGCCGCGAGCGCGGACGTCGCCAGTACACCCGAGAGCAGCAGCACCAGTCCGTTCACGAACCTTCTTCTACCCGAGCCCGCCTTCATGCCCAACACGGTCGAGCTGTTCGTCTTCGAGGTGCCAGGCAACTCCCCCGAAGCGCTGCTCGCCATTCCGCCCGGCGACCGCGAGAAGCGCAGCACGTTCACGCGAAAGGCGACGCTGTTCGCGGTGCCCCCGCCCGACACCCTCTTCATGCGCGCGACGGGGCTCGATCTCTCGGTCTTCGGAGAGAAGACGCGCGAGGGAGAGCTGCAGATGATCGACGGCGCGAGCCTCTTCAAGCGCGCAGGCGAAGAGCTCGAGCGCTTCGTCAACCGCCACCCCGACTCGACCGTGCAGGCCTTCGCGGCGCTGGCGAAGAAGCACGCGCAGCCGTGCGACGAGACCGCGCTTCGCGCCGCGCTCGAGTCAGACGCGTGGCCGACGGCGGGAGATGCCCTGCTCCAGGCCGCGGCGTTCGCGCGCGTGTTGTGGAAGGCGTCGACGGTGGCGCTGCCGAAGAAGCACGCGATCGTTTGGCTCTATCGCGGCTCACCCATGAGCTACCGCTACCCATGAGACTCCGCGCACTCACCTGCCTCGCCACGCTCCTCGCCCTGCCTGCGTTCGCCGCGACCGAAGACGAGCTGTGGGCGCAGGCGAAGTCGGCCGCGAAGGCGTTCGAACGGGCCGTCGGCGTTCCCGTCATGTGGCTCGAGGGCGACCCGGCGAAGGGCCAGGCCGTCACGCAGGGCATCATCGCGTTTCCTCCAACCGCGCTCGACGCCGCCACCTCGACGCCTGCGCTGCTGGCCGAGCTCTCGGCGTACCCGAAGGACTTCCTCAAACGTTCGGGCCTCAAACGCCTGCTCGTCGCGCGCGGGCTCGAGCGAAACGGGCAACCGTGGGGCGGCTTCGCGATTCGCTCGGGGCCACACGCGGGCACGCTCGTCGTCAGCCTCGGCTCGCTGTCGTGGGCGGCCATCGCGATTCACCACGAGGTCTTTCACCTCACGCAGCTGACGGGCCCGGCGCGCGGAAGCCTCTCGGGCTGGCGCAGCTGCAACCCATCGGGCTTCGGCTACGCGAGCGAAGGGCCCATCGATCGGTCGCGCGCCCGCGTCGCCACCATCACCGAGTACGCCCAGACGAACGTCGAAGAAGATCAGGCCGAGACGTTCGCGTGGGCGCTGGTCGACGCGGCGTTCGTCGAGCAGCAGTCGAAACAGGATGAGGGCATCGCCTGCAAGGTGAAGCTCGTGCGGGAGTCGGTGAAGGCCGTCGACTCCAGCTTCGACGCCGAGCGCTGGAGCCGCCTCGCGAAGCGTCTGCGCGGCGAAGCGCTGCCCTGACTGACCGCTCCCCACCCTGCGCCGCCCCGTGTAAGGAGGGCGCGTGTCGCTCCTTCTCGTCATCGCCCTCGCCGCCTCGCCCGACGCCGGTGTGCTGCTCAGCCGCCCCGTGCAGGTCAGCGCCGACAAGCTCGAGCTGCTGAACAAGGAGCAGCGCGCCGTCTACACCGGCCACGCGAAGGCCATTCGCGACACCACCACGCTCACCTGCGATCGCATCACCGTCGAGTACGGCGCCGATCGTGAAGTCAGCCGCATTCTCGCGCGCGGCAACGTCGAGGCCGTCGACGGCGAGCGCTGGGCCCGCGGCGAAGAGGCCGACTACGACAACAAGACCGGCACGCTCGTGGTGCGTGGCAAGCCCCAGGCGCGGCAGGGCAAACGCGAGGTGCAGGGAGAGCTCGTCACCATCATCACCGGCTCCGATCGCGTGACGGTGGAGAAGGCGCGCACGCGGGTCGAAGACGAGAAGGGCCTCGCCCGCGACGGCGGCGTCGGCGCCGGGCCCCAGAAGATCACCATCGACGCCGATCAGCTCGTGCTCGACGAACAGAAGAACGTCGCGGTGTGGAAGGGCCACGTCGTCGCCAAACGCAGCGACACCACCATCACCGCCCCCGAGCTCACCGCGCTCTACGACGACGGCGGCAACATCACCCGGCTCCAGGCCCGCGGCGGCGTCGAAGCCACCGAGAAAGATCGCTGGGCTCGCGGGCAGCGCGGCGACTACGACGTCGACAAGGGCGTGCTCGTCGTCACCGGGCAGCCGCAGGCGAAGCAGGGCAACAACCGCATGAAGGGCACCAAGGTGACGTTCTTCACGGGCTCGGACTTCCTCGAGGTCGAGAACGCCACCACCGTCATCGAGGTCGAGTCGAAGAAGCCGAAGAAGAAGTAGTCAGGGCACCATGCCGTGCACGGCCGTCACGGAGTTGGTGACCGAGTCCTTCGAGCGGGCCTCGACGAGCCGCGCGGGCGAAGGCCGCAGCTGCGCAGAGACGATTCATGGGCCGACTCCAGACGGCGGTGCGTTCACCTCATTCAGCCAGACCTTGAGCAGCTTCAGCTCGACCAGCGTCTGCGGGCGGCTCTTCGCAAAGAGGAACTGCGGGTTCGGCCGGCTCGTCGGAAACGTCGTGAAGGTGCCGAGCACCTCGTAGCCGATGCCCTGCTCCGTGAGCTGCGAGAGCGGGCCGTCGGGGCCGACGATCGCCACCGTCGCACGCTTCGCCTCGAGCGCTGCCTTGAGTCCATCAGGCATCAGGTACGTCGCGTCGCGCCGCGCGTAGAACGAGAACGAGAACTGCGGCACCGCGAACACCACCGGCACCATCGTCGAGTCGGGGTCGAGCTGCCGAATCAACGCGCCCAGCTCTCTCGAGGGCTGTGACTCGAGCGTCTGCGGCTGCACGTAGCCCGCGAGGAAGGCCATCACTCCGCTCAGGCCCAGCGCGAGCGAGACGCGCAACCCATCGGCCGGAGCGAGGCGCCGGCCCCACGTGAGCAACACCACCAACGGCGCGCTCACCAGCACCGCCCACAGCGCGACCTGCCAGACGGGCGCGGGGAACGCGACGAAGAAGACCGCTGCGGCGAAGAGCATGCCGCCGCCCGCGAACGCGACGAACAGCCACCGCCACCGCGACGCCATCACGTCGTCGAGGCGCTCGAGCTCTTCGGCGGCGAGCAGCGCGGCGGGCGCGGTGAGCGGGTACAGGTACTGCGGCAGCTTGTACGTCGACGACGAGATCACCACGAAGGTCAGCGCGAACCACCAGAGGGGAATGCGCGCGATCGTTCCCGGCAGGCGGCGAGCCGTGGCGAACGTGGCGACGCGGCGCACGAGCCCCACCACCAGCACCGGAGAGAACGGCAGAAACGCCCACAGCATCGTGTGCGTGAAGAAGAGCGGCGTCGTGTCATCGAGAAACCCGGCCTGGCCAAAGAGCCGCCCGAAGCCCTGGTACCAGAGCAGGTACCAGACGCCTTCGTCCCCCGTGGTGTCGTGCATCGCGGCGTAGAACGGCAACGCGACGAGCGCGGTGAAGACGAGCCCGAACGGCCAGACGCTCCAGAGGCGGCGCAGCAGTGACGATGGGGCTTCGCTCCACGACGGTCGAACGACCTCGGGCAACAGCGCCAGCACGGGAATGCCGAGGCCGATGGGCCCCTTCGAGAGCACCGCGAGCCCGGCGAACGCCCACGCCACCAGGCGCAGCCACGGCGTCTTGCGCCCCTCGAGCATCAACGCGATCGCCAGCGTCGTCATCGCCGTCAGCGCGGTGTCGACCTTCGGGTCGAGCACCATCAGGTGCATCGAGAGCGACGCCCCCACCAGCACCGCCGCCGTCAGCCCACGCCGCTCATCGGCCAGCGTTCGGCCGATGAAGAACGTCGACACCATGGTGATGACCGCGAAGAGCAGACCGGGCAGTCGCACCGCGAAGGCGTCGACGCCGAACACCGACATGCCCGCTGCCTGCAGCCACATCGTCAGCGGAGGCTTGTTCCAGAACGGGCCGTTCTGATCGCGCAGGTGCCACCAATCACCGCTCTCGAGCATGCGGCGGGCGACGTCGGCGTACTGCGCGGGGTCGACCTCCTGCACTTCGTTCACGAGCCCCAACACCGAGGGGCCGATCGCCAGCGTCAGCAGAATGGCCCAGGTGGTGCGCGACACGCCGCCGATGTGCCCAGCGCTCGGAGCGAAAGCAAGCGCGCGTTCATTGTGCGGAGCAGCGGAGCGATCTACGCGGCGCCTCGTGAACCCGGCGCTCAAGAGCCTGTGGCAGCTGACCAAACGCACTGGCAGTGACGCCCTCGCGAAGGCGGCCTCGGTGCCGACGATCAAGAAGCAGCTCGATCGGTTCTCACTCGAGCTCGATCGCGCCCTCACGCCACACGTCGCGTCGACCGGCGACTTCTACGGCCAGCGCTACTTCGTCGGAGAGAAGACGACGCAGGCGGGCAAGACGAGCGGCTACGCGAACTACGCGCGGCACAACTCGCACGCCGATGTGCTGGCCGACCTGATCGCCGAAGGGGTTCCCGGGCAACAGACGCTCGACGTCGGGTGCGCGCGCGGGTTCCTCGTCGAGGCGCTGCTCGAGCGTGGGCGCGACGCCATCGGCTGTGATGGCAGTCTGTACGCGGTGAACACGGCGGCGCGCGGCGCGAGAGGCCGGCTGCATCACGCCGATCTGCGAGAACCCCTGCCCTTCGCCGATCGCTCGTTCGATCTCGTCACCGCCTTCGAGACCCTCGAGCACGTGCCCCCTGCCGACGTGCCTCACGCCGTACGCGAGCTGGCGCGCCTCACCCGCAAGACGGTCATCGTCACCATTCCCAGCTTCGGGCCGCGGCCGCCGCTGCCCTCTGGCTGGTTCGAGGGCAAGGTCCGCAACGAACGCCTCGCGCACTACAAGGCCCTGCCGCCCGAGTTCGACGGGCCGATTCCAGAAGCCGATCTCGCGGTCGATGCCGAAGGCCACCCGGTCGAAGGTCACGTCTGCATCGCGTCGTTCGCGTGGTGGCG
>JAEUJR010001000.1 GCA_016793585.1 Archangium sp. | reverse complement strand
TGCGCGGCGCGCTGCTTCTCCGAGTCCATCGTGGTGAAGACCTTGAGGCCGTCGTTCAGCAGCGCCGGGTTGCCGTAGCGGTTCACCACGTCACGGCGCACCTCTTCGGTGAAGTACGGCGCGAACTCGTGGAACACGTCTTCCACGTCGAACACGTTCACCTCGGCCTTCGACGCTTCGTCGAACTCGACCTTGGTGATCATGCCCTTCTGAATCATCTGGCCGAGCACGTACTGGCGGCGCTTTCTGGCCTTCTCGGGCTGCGTGAACGGAGAGAACGCCGACGGCGCCTGCGGCAGACCCGCGAGCAGCGCCATCTCGGCGAGCGACAGGTCCTTCACGTCTTTGCGGAAGTAGTTCTCGGCGGCCGACTGCACGCCGTAGCTGTGGTGCCCGAGGTAGACGTTGTTCAGGTAGAGGTAGAGGATCTGCTCTTTCGTCAGCTCGCTCTCGAGCCTGCGGGCGAGCAGCGCCTCGCGAATCTTGCGCTTGATGGTCTTCTCGGTCGACTGCTTGTAGCCCTCGGTCGAGATGAGCACGGCCTTGGCCGTCTGCTGCGTCAGCGTCGAGCCGCCCTGCACCTTGCCCGAGCCCGTGAGCTTCTTCGTCAGCGTCTTGAAGACGGCGCGGCCGGTGCCGAACACGTCGATGCCGAAGTGGTCGAAGAAGTCGGCGTCTTCGGCGGCGATGAAGGCCTGCACGAGCCGTTTGGGAATGCGCTCGTACGGCACCACCTTGCGGCGCTCGTTGTAGAACTCACCCGCGAGCACCGCGTCTTGCGTGTACACCTCGCTCAAGATCGGCGGCCGGTACTCTTCGGGCTTGGGGAAGTCGGGCAGCCCGTCGGAGTACTTCCACACCACGAAGCCGTAGCCCATCACCGCGGCCGTCGCGCCCGTCAGCAGCGCCCAGCCCAGGAACTTGAAGGGAAACTTCCACCACCGCGCCTTCGGAACGTCGACCAGCACCAGCTTTCCTTTCGCGCTCGGCATCGGCGGAGGCGTCTTGCTCGTGGTTCGTGCCATCAGCCCTCCGTCTCGTCCGAGTCGTCGTCTGCGTCGTGCTCCGGCTCCACGGGCACACGTGGCGCCTTCGCCGCGTGGCCAACCGCACTCGCTCCAGCCACCTCGACCGAGGCTGGAATCACCACACCCGCCCGCTTGAGCACCTCAGCGAGCTCTTTCGGGAGCGGCGCTGCAACGAGCGTGCGCTCCTTCGTCTCGGGGTGGGGGAACTCGAGCTTCGTCGAGTGCAGGAACAGCCGGTCGAGGCCCCACCTCGCCTTCGCGTCCCGATTGAACGGGAAGTCGCCATGTTTCGAGTCGCCCACCACGGGGTGCCCGATGGCTGCGAAATGTCGCCGAATCTGGTGGGTGCGGCCAGTTTCGATGGTGCAGCTGACGAAGGCGACCTGACTCGATTGAGCGAGCACCTGATAGCGGGTGCGGGCCTCTTGCATGTTCACGCCGCGCCGGGCGCGCGACTCGGCCGTCTGCTGGTGCTCGGCGAGCGGTACGTCGATGAGCCCCGAGGGCTTCGGCAGCTTGCCCTTCACCAGCACGAGGTACTGCTTCTTCGCCGTGTGCTTCGTGAAGACGTCGGTGAAGTGCACCATCGACGGGCGGCGCTTGGCGACGATGAGCACGCCAGAGGTCTCGCGGTCGATGCGGTGCGCGGGGCTCGCCGTGAAGCCGTTGCGCGTCGCTTTCGGGCCCAGGTACGCGCGCACGAGGTCGACGACGGTGCCGCCGGTGATGCCGCTGCCCGTGTGCACGGCCATGCCCGAGGGCTTGTCGATGACGATGATCCACTCGTCTTCGAGCAGAATCTTGAGGTCGTTCAGGTCGACCTTCGGCGGCGGAGGCGCGGTGTGCTCACGCTCGACGCGCAGCTGCTGCTCGTCACCCCGAATCGAGATGACGTCGTCTTTGACGAGGTGCTGCTCGGGCTTGCACCGCTTGCCGTTCACGCGAACCTTCTTCACGCGAATCATCTTG
>JAEUJR010000973.1 GCA_016793585.1 Archangium sp. | reverse complement strand
GTTCACGCGTCTGATGCTGGTCCTCGCCACGTTGACCGCGACGCAGGTGGCTGGAGCGAACGCCCGCATCTACGCCGTGACCTGGAGTCAGGGAGGCACGCTCATCGACCAGGTCGATCGCCAGCTGCGAGACGAGCTGCGGCGGCGGGGTGCGACGGTCATCGACGGTGACGCCTCGCGTGCTGCCATCGTGCTCAAGCCCAGCCTCGAGGTGTTGCCGGGTGCGTTGAAGCTGAACGTCATCGGCGTGCGCAACGCCGATCACAAGCTGCTCGGTGCCATCTCGACGAAGGCCAGCGGAGCGAGTCAGCAGGCGTTGGTGAAGGCGCTCGTGTCGCGCACGTGCTCCGAGGCTGCACAGCTGGAATGACTCAGGCCCAGTCGGTGTGAACGAACGTGCCGGGCGCATCGACGCGCTCGTAGGTGTGGCTGCCGAAGTAGTCGCGCTGCGCCTGAATGAGGTTCGCCGAGCCGCGCGCGGTGGTGAGCGAGTCGTACCAGGCCAGTGACGTCGCGAGCCCGGGAATGGCGAGGCCAGCGCTCGACGCCGCCGACACCACGCGTCGCCACGCCGGCAGCCGCTTCGCGAGATCGCTCACGAACTCGGGCGCCAGCGCCAGCAGCTCGGGCTCGGGCGTCGCAGCGAACGCGGCCTGAATGCGCTCGAGGAAGGCCGCGCGAATGATGCAGCCCGCCGTCCAGATGCGGGCGATCTCCGACAGCTTCGTGCCGTAGCCGAACGTGGTGCTCGCCGCGCGCAGCAGCTGAAACCCCTGCGTGTAGCTCGCCACCTTCGACGCGTAGAGCGCGTGCGCGAGATCGTCGACCGAGACCCCGGTGAGGCGTGCGCGCGCGGGGCGATGCGCGGCTTCGGCCTTCACGCGAACGTCCTTCTGCGACGACAGAATGCGCGCGTCGACGGCCGTGGTGATGGTGGGAATCGCGATGCCCAGCTCGGCCGCGGCGATGACCGTCCACTTGCCGGTGCCCTTCTGACCAGCCTTGTCGAGGATCGCGTCGACCAGCAGCCCCTGCGCTTTGGCGTCCTTCACGCGGTAGATGTTCGCGGTGATCTCGATGAGGAACGACGAGAGGTCGCCCGCGTTCCAGCGCGTGAACGTGTCGGCGACCGCGCCGCCGTCGAGCCCGAGGCCTTCACGCAAGAGCAGCGCCGTCTCGGCGATCAGCTGCATGTCGCCGTACTCGATGCCGTTGTGCACCATCTTCACGAAGTGACCCGCCGAGCCGAGCCCACAGTGCGTGACGCATAGGCCCGACGAGGAGCGCGCCGCGATGGGCTCGAGCACCGGCTTGAGGCGCTCCCAGGCGTCGACGTCGCCGCCCGGCATCAGCGACGGGCCCTTGAGCGCGCCTTCACTGCCGCCCGAGACGCCCATGCCGACGAAGCGCCACGGCTTGCCCTTCGCCTTCGCGGCCCGGCGATCGCTGTCGGTGTACAGGCTGTTGCCCGCGTCGATGACGATGTCGCCTTCTTCGAGCAGCGGGTCGAGCTGATCGATGACGTCGTCGACGGGTTTGCCGGCGTTCACCAGCACCACGATGCGGCGCGGGCGCTCGAGGCGTGCGACCAGCTCCTTCAGGGTGGGCACCACGTCGAGCTTCGCCTCGGGGTGATCGTCGGCCAGCTTCTTCGAGGTCTCGAAGGTGCGGCTGTAGCCACCGACCTTCAGCCCGCGCGACGCGAAGTTGCGCGCGAGGTTTCCACCCATCACGCCGAGCCCAATCACCGCCACGTCGTTCTTCCGGTCGCTCATGTCGTCTCCATCAGGTCAGTCGTTGATCAGTCACCAGGGTCAGCTCGCCCAGCAGCGTCGCGGGCAGCGCCTGGTCTTTGGCGAGCAGCTTCGTCAGAGCGTCACGTTTTCCGGCGCCGGCGGCGAGCACCAGCCGCTTCGTCTCGGGCCGCTGCAGCACGCTCAGCGTCATCGTCACTCGCGCGGGCGGCGGCTTCGGCGAGTCTTCGAGGTGCGCCACCAGGCCGGTCGCGTCGAGCAGCCGATGGCCAGGAAACAGCGACGCCACGTGCCCGTCTTCGCCCATGCCGAGCAGCGCGACGTCGAGCGTGCCGTCGAACGAGCGCTCGAACGCCTCCGAGAATCTCGCGCAGGCCGCCGGCCCGTCTTCGTCGTCGAGCACGAGCGGCAACACGTCGCCCAGACCCTCGAGCACGCCGCTCCGCTCGGCCGCGCCACGGTTGGAGTCGCCACTGGCCACCGGCACCACGCGCTCGTCGACCCACGTGAGCTTGACGGCCTTCCACACCTCGCCTGGCACCAGCGCCTTCACGCGAGCCAGCGCCGTCAACGCCGAGCCACCGGGAATGCCCAGTCGCGCAGAGCCCGTGCGGCCGACGAGCTCGCTCAGCCAGAACGCGACGACGCGCGCGGCGTCCTCCACGGGCGTTTGTGTCTCGAGCAGCTCAGCCACGCGTCCAGCCGCCTTCACAGCCGTGGAACAGCTCGGCCGCCTCGTCGGGGCCCCAGGTGCCGGCGTCGTACTCGAGCAGCGGTGGCGCGTCGGCGCCCTGCCACGCGTGCTGCATCGCATCGGCGAACCGCCAGCTCGCTTCGATCTCGTCACCACGCAGGAACAACGTCGCGTCGCCCAGCAGCGCGTCGAGCAACAGCCGCTCGTAGGCAGGGGCGGTCGAGGCCCCGAACACGTTCTGGTAATCGAAGGTCATCTCGGCTGCGTGCATCACCATCGACGGGCCCGGCCGCTTCACGCCGAACGACAGCCGCACCGCTTCTCTGGGCTGAATCGACAGCGTCAACACGTTCGGGCGAATCTGGCAGAGGTCGCCGGCGCGCAGCTTCCGGCGGAACTCTTCGTCGGTGATGCCGTCGGGCTTGTTGAAGAGCTGCAGCGGCGGCGTCTTGAACTGCACCTGCACCTCGGTGAAGCGCTTCTTCAGCCGCTTGCCGTGACGCAGCAGAATCGGCACGCCGCTCCAGCGCCAGGTGTCGATCTCACAGCGCACCGCCACGTACGTCTCGGTCTGCGAGTTGGCCGGCACGCCTTCTTCCGAGAGGTAGCCGGGCACGAGCTCGTTCTTCACCATGCCGGCGCCGTAACGGGCGCGAACACAGTGCCGCTTCATGTCGGCCTTGTCGGGAGGCCGCAGCGCCTCGAGCACCGCCACCTTCTGCGCTCGCACCGCCTTGGCGTCGAGCGAGGTGGGCGGCTCCATCGCGACGAGCGAGAGCACCTGCAGCATGTGGTTCTGCAGCATGTCTCGCAGCGCGCCGGTGCCGTCGTAGTAGGCCGCGCGCCCGCGCTCCATGCCGAGCTCTTCGGCCACGGTGATCTGCACGAGCTCGACGTGATTTCGGTTCCACAGCGGCTCGAAGATGGCGTTGTGAAAGCGGAACCCGAGAATGTTCTGAACGGTCTCTTTCCCCAGGTAGTGATCGATTCGGTACACCTGTGACTCGCGCAGGTGCGTGTGCACGTGACGGTTGAGCGCCACCGCCGACGTCAGGTCGTGACCGAACGGCTTCTCGACGACGACGCGGCGCCACGCGACCGTCTCTCCCTCGGGCATGTGCAAGAGGCCCTTCGACGAGAGGTTGCTGATGGCGTTCGCGAAGAGGTCGGGCTTGAGCGACAGGTAGAAGAGGCGGCCGGTGTTCCTTCCTCCGGGCAGGGTGTCGAGCTTCGTCGAGAGGCGATCGAGGTCTTGCACGCTGCCGACGTCACCCGAGACGTAGTGCACGCGGGGCGCGAGCTGACTCCAGGCGGCCTTGAGTTCGGGCGGCATGGCCTCGGCGACCTCGGCGCGAAACGCGTCGTCGGTCTTCTCGCGGCGTGACACGCCCACGACCGAGAAGCCCTCGCCGGGCTGGCTCTTCGACGCGAGGCTCGCGAGCGCCGGGAGCAGCTTGCGCAGCGCGAGATCGCCTGCGGCTCCGAAGATGATCACCTGCGACGGCGACGTCATGAGGCCCCCTCGGCAAACGTGCGCGCGGAGTCTGTCACGCGGCCCTCACAGTCCAACACCCGATTGCGTCGGCGTGGCCGAATGACCAGCTCCCATGACTGCCTGCGTGACGACTCAGTTGGTGCGCAGGAAGTACAGGTTCGACGACCTCGACGGCAGCAGCACGAAACCGCCCAGCGTCGGCAGGTACCGGAAGCGCTTGTTGATGCCGGCTCCGGACGTCACCGTGGGCATGCCCGTCGTCGTCAGCACGCTCAGGTCCCACGTGGTGGTGGCGTTCGGCGTGACGACGTAGACCTTCCCCCGCTCGGCGTGATGCGTGAACAGGAACCGATCGTTCGCGGCGTCGTAGTCCATGCCCGCGTACGTCGGCTGCGCGGCCATGAACTCGGTGAGCGCGGTGCTCGGGTTGAAGGTGATGGCCACCGAGTTTCCCGTCGTGGTGTCGAGCTTTCTCGCGACGACGCCGAGGTTCAGGTCGTAGCCCTGCCCATCGCCGAACTGCAGGCTGAAGATGAGGTTGCGCGAAGGCGCCGTGGCGTGGGGAAAGCGGCCGAGGCCGGGTCCGGAGCCAGGCGTGCTCCAGCGATTGGTCGAGGGGTCGAAGCGGTTGCCAGACTGCGTCCACGCGCGGCCCGCGCCGTCGATCTCGATGACGTAGCCGTTGTACGGCGTGATGTCGGGGAAGGTGTAGCGGGGCAGCCACGCGTTCGTCGTCAGCGAGAACGCATCCATTCCCGGGCCTGTCGGCGTGTTGCCGCCGTACCCATAGCGGCAGCCACCGAGCAGCACGACGTTGAGCGCCGGCAGGAAGTGGAGGTGATGGTACAGGTGGCGCGAGGTCGGCAGGCCGTCGGGGTAGTAGAGGACGTTCACCGGCGTGTTCGTGCTCGACGCGTGCCGCTGCACCCACGCTGGCGCATCAGCCATCAACGAGATGCTCACCACGCGGTTGTCGGCGCTGTCGCTGTGGCCCCCCGACGCGGCGATGTACAGCTCGGCCGTCGCCTTGTTCTCAGCGAGCGCGCCCCACGCATCGATGGCCGCGCCGCCCGCCCCGCTGGTGCCTGGAATCTCGACCCACTGGTTCAGCGCCAGGCCGTTGCGCCACGCAGGCCCGCCGCCGTCGGTCCACGCCCAGGTGCCGGCGTCGAAGAGGCCCGCGTCATACGGGCCCGCGTCGAGAATCGGTCGCACGCCCGCATCGACGCCGGCGTCTGCGACGGTGCTGCCTGCGTCGACGCCCGCATCGACCGTCACGCCCGAATCGACACTCGTGCCCGCGTCGAGCTCACTGCCTGCGTCGACCTCTGCCGAGGCGTCGGGCGCGTCACTGCCTCCGTCGGGTTCGGTGACGACCCCTGAGCAACCGACGAGTACGGACAGCAGAACGCCACACAGCAGAGTTGAACGGAGCACGGGGAGCCGGAACAAAGCGTGATTCCGACGAAGCGGGAAGCCGCGTCAGAGCGGTTGGAGCACCGAGCCCATGACGGTCGCAGTGCGCTCCTTTTTGCGCGTGGCGAACAGGCTGCCTGCGGCGTCACCTGCCCACGTCACCAGCGCCGACGTCAGTGCCCGTGCCCGTCGTCGTGGTCGTTCACGTTCTTCGGGCCGGTGCCAAGCCGCTCACAGCCCTCTTCGAGACCGCCGAAGCAGGCGAGCTTGTAGAGCCGCTTCGCCGCCTCCTTGTTCTTCTCGACCAGCGCGCCCTGCTCGTAGATCTGCCCGAGCACGAGGCACGCGCGCAGCGAAGGGTACTGCACGCCCTTCTTCACCGACTCACCGCACGACTTCTCGAGCAGCTCCATGCCGCGCTTCTCGTCTTTCTTGATGCCCACACCCTTGAGCACGTTGATCGCGTAGTTGGTGCAGCCCTGAAACACCTTCACCTTGCAGGCCGCGTCGTAGGCAGCGGTCGCTCCGGTGAAGTCGTTGGCGGCGTCTTTCACGAGCGCGAGGTGCAGACAGCCCGGCGCGTTGCCTCCGTCACACGCCTTCTTCGCGACCTTCGCGGCTTCGTCGAGGTTCTTCGCGGCGCCGCGCGCGTCACGCAGCATCAGCGCCAGGTTGCTGCAGGCGGGCAGGGTGTTCTTCGCGCACGCGGCCCGGTACACCGAGACGGCCTTCTCGGGGTCGCCGTTCTCGAGGTTGAAGCCGTAGTCGACGCACGCGACCTGGTCGCCCTGGCTGCACGCCTTCTCGAGGTCGGCGAGGGTGATCTTCGGAGCCGGCGCCTGTTGGGCCAGGGCCGAGGTTGAGAGAGTCAGCAGGAAAAGCCAGCGCATGGAGAGGTGCTCGTAGTGTGCCGTGGCGGTTCAGTCGAGGGCGGGAACGGGTTGAAAAGACGGGGCGCTTCGAAAAACGCACGCCCCACCGAAGAAATTCGACCCTCGCGGGTAACACCGCGCACCACCCGCTGTTGCTGGAGTCCCTTCATGTCCTTCAAGTCACTCTTCCTCGCGCTCTCCCTCGCCGTCACCGGTTGCCACCTCGGCGACGCGTCTGCTGCCAACCCGATGGCTGGCCTCGTCTTGCGCACCTACGACGTGCCGGCCGGCCAGGCGCAGCGGCTGCGCGCGGCGCTCAAAGAGGTGCTCTGGTTCGGCTCCGACGGAAAGGACTCGAACAAGTGGGTCGGTCGCGTCGACGTGGGCCCCGATGGCCGCCTCATCGTGCTCGCGAGCGAGCCGGTCCACGAAGGCGTGAAGGCGCTCGTCGCGTCGGTCGCCGCGAACCCGGTGAAGGAGGCCGAGTCGGTCACCCTCACGTATTGGATCGTCAACGCCACACCCGGGCAGGAGCAGAGCCAGGCCATGCCGGTGGAGCTCGAGGCCGCGCTCGCCGAGGTGAAGAAGGCCGAGGGCCCGCAGGCCTTTTCACTCGTCGAGAAGCTCTCGGTGTCGTCGCTGTCGGGAGAGCGTGGTGCGCTCAACGGCCGTGACACCTCGGTCGATCAGTTCGTCACCAGCATGAACGGCGTGCTCACCGCCGACCTGCGGCTCGAGCGTTTCGGCCAGCGCATCAACACGCGCGTGCGGCTCGCTCCGGGAAAGACCGTGGTGCTCGCGTCGTCGGGGGCGCCGGCGAAGGAGCCGAACGAGCCCGTGCGCTCGGTGCTCTTCATCGTGAAGGCGACCCCGAGCGGCGGCGATGGCCGATGAAGGGCTCTCCCGGTCGCGGTTCGAGGCGCTGTTCGTGAAGCTCGAGAAGCCCGTGTTCAACGTCGTCTACCGGTGGCTGTGGAACACCGAAGAGTCGCGCGACGTGACGCAGGAGGCCTTCTTGAAGGTGTGGAACGCGAGGGCGCGGGTGAAGCTCGAGACCGTTGAGCCGCTCGTCTTCCAGAGCGCGCTCAACCTCGCCGCGAACCGGCTTCGTGTGAGACGGCTGCGACGGTTCTTCTCGCTCGACAGTGCGGCCGACGAGCGCGACCCGGGCCAGCACGCCGACGCCGCGCTCGAGATTGAGCAGCGTCGGGCGAAGGTTCGTGAAGCCATCGACGCGTTGCCCGAGAAGCTGAAGGCGGTCGTGGTGCTGTGCGAGTTCTCGGGGCTGTCGACGAACGAGATCTCCCAGACGCTCGGCATTCCACCCGGCACCGTCGGCTCGCGCAGACATCAGGCGATGCAGCAGCTCGAGACGGCGCTGGGCCCATTGGAGGACGCGTCATGAAACGTCACGAGGTCTTCGAGATCGTCGAGCCGCCGCCGTTCGGGCTCGAGCGCCTGCGCGCACGCATGGCAACGCCGCGACGGGCGCCGACGAAGTGGGTGCTGGCAGGCGCGGTGGCGACGCTGGTGCTCGGGTTGGTGTGGTGGCCCCGCAGCGCTCCGGTCGATCTGGTCGGCGCGACCCGCACCTTCTTCAGCGAGCCGACCCGTGACGTGTCGTCGCTCGATGCCTCGACCGGCGCCGTGCTCGAGCTGCCGTCGTCGAACCCCGAGGTCATTCTCGCCCGGGTGGCGTCGCTCCCTGATTGACGTACGTCGTGGTGGCCAACGCAGGGCTCGAGGAGTCTGACGTTCGTGAGACAGCTCTTCCTGCTTCTTCTGTTGGCGGCCTGCGGTGGCGTGTCGCCCCTGGGCAATGGCTTCTCGAGCTCTGGCGCGACCGACACCTGCACCAGCGGCCAGCTGTGGACGGCGGGCACCTCGGAGAGCGAGCTGATGAACCCGGGCTTCGCGTGCCGCAGCTGTCACCTCGGCAACAACTTCCAGAACCAGAACCCTTCGGGCACTTCCGAGCGCGGCAAGGCGTACTTCTTCATGGGCACCGCGTACGGCGAGGTTCGTCAGGCCGACCTCTGCGCCGCGGCCAACGTTCCTTCCGGCGCCGTCGTCGAGATCCTCGACATGAACGACGTCGTGCAGGCCACGCTGCCCATCAACGCCGCGGGCAACTTCCGCTCGACGAAGACGACGGCGGGCTTCACCCTGCCGTACAAGGCGCGCGTGAAGGCGAACGGCAAGACGAACGCCATGGGCAGCGCGCAGATGGATGGCGACTGCAACACCTGTCACACGGCGACCGGCCTGAACGCCGCTCCGGGGCGCATCTTCTTCCCGCTCTGATGGCGCCTGTTGCACTGACGTGACGAATCAAGGGATGAAGGGCGAATCGTGTCTCGTCGTCTGCTGCTCGCCGCCCTGTTGCCGAACCTGTGCTTCGCGTGGGGCTTCGACGGTCACCGTCGCCTCGCCTCGATGATGCACGAGCCATTGCCCGCCAATCACTGCCTCGGCGCCTGGTACGCGTCACGTCAGACCGCCGCGCTGCAAGACCGCGCGTGCGACCCCGACCGTGAACGCGCCACCGACCTGACCGAAGCCCCCCGCCACTTCCTCGAGGTCGACTGGGTCAACCCGCCCTCGTCGTACCCCCGCGACTGGCAGATGGCGCTCGACCAGCTGCGACAGAACGCCACCCGAAACGGCACCGTGCCCTGGCGCGTCGAGGAGCAGTACGCGCTGCTCGTCGCCGCCTTCCGCGCGCGTGACGTGAACGCGATTCTCGATCGCTCGTTCTACATGTCTCACTACGTCACCGACTCGTTCTCGGTGCTGCACGACACGAAGAACTTCGACCCCAACGACGGCCTGCACAACCGTTGGGAGTCGGACATGTTGAACACCGCCGCCAACATCAACGCGATTCGCGACCAGGCGCGCACGTTCTACGGCACACCCGGCGTCATCGACCCGCGCTACGCGACGTTCGACATCGTGCTCGTCGGCAACCCGCTCGTGCCCGGCCTCATCGCGGCTGACGTGGCCGCCGGTGGGCTCGACGCCGGCGGAGGCGGCTACCAGCGCCAGGTGCTCTTCACCCAGTCGCGCGACATGACGGCGAAGCGTTGGGGTGACGCGCTCACGGTGATGTCTTCGCTGTTGTGGATGGCGTGGGCCGAAGCGGGCGCTCCCGACCTGCCAGGCTTCACCGCCGGGTGTGGCCGGAGCGTTCCGACGTCAGCCGCCGTGCTCCGTGGTTTCCCCGTCACGTGGACGCCGGCGCCCGCGCGGCCCGATGGCGGCGTGGTGGTCGTCGATGCAGGCCGGCCCGACAGCGGCGTGGTGACGGTCGACGCCGGGCCGGTCGACGCAGGCCAGAACACCGGCGGTGGTGGTGCGGGTGGTGGCGGAGGCGGCTTCAACGTCGATGGCGGCATCTTCCTGCCGTTCGATGCGGGCATCGGCGCAGAGCCTGGCGTCGGGTGTCAGTGTCAGAGCGCTCCCGGGTTCTGGGTGTTGCTCGCCGCAGCGGCGTTGCTGCTTCGTCGGCCGCGCGTCAAAGCCTGAAGCCGTGCGCCGCTCGTGGCTCCTCTCGGTGGTGGTGCTGGCCTCGTGCCGTGACGAGGGCGCGAAGCTGTACGACGACGCGAAGGCGAAGCACGTGGCGCTCGTGTCGAAAGCCGAACGGCCCGATTCGAAGGCGTTCGACGAGGTGCTCGACACCCTCGCGAAGGTGCCTCCGGGCAGCGCGAAGGCTGCCGAGGCCAGAGCGCTCGCGCAGGTGATTCAGAACGCGCGCGTACACGTGAGAAGGCCGCTCGCGAAGCTGCACGCCGACGAGTCCGATCTGCCGGAAGACATCAAGGCGCAGACACGGGCGTGTGCCGCGCTCGCCGAGCTGCTGGCCCGTGACGGCGGAGCGAGCCCCAACGTCGTGAAGGCCCTCGACGACTGTCGCAAACGCATCGAGCGGCTCGACAAGGCGTACCACGACGCGCACGAGCCTCCGGTCGACGACGTGTCTCAGCGGCTCGACGCGTTGCTCGACGCCGGGCTGCGCTGAGCGCGCCTCAGGGCTCGCGCCACTCGGCCAGCAGCGCGCTCGCACGCGAATGCTGAGGCGCTGCTTCGAGCAACACGTCGAGGGCGGCGCAGGCGTCGTCCGTTCGGCCCAACGCCTTCTGCGCCAGCGCGAGGTTGAGCAACGTCGACGGGTGCGCGCCGTTCTCGGCCAGCGAGCGCCCGTAGAGCGCGACCGCCAGCTGCAACGCGCCGAGGTGATGGGCGGTGACCGCCAGCGAGAAGGGCACGTCGAGCTGCTGCTTGAACAGGAAGTGCCGTTCTCCTGCGCGGGCCAGCAGCGAGACGAGCCTTCCCGCGTCGCGATCGTCGAGCGTGAGCTCCCGCAGGTGGGCCGCGAGCTGGGCCAGCAGATCAGGGTCGTCGTGGGTGCTCTCGAGAAAGCCCAGCAGCGCCTCTGCGTCGGGCGCCGCCGTCAGCAGCGCGTTGAAGCGCTCGAGCAGCTGCAGCACTTCGTTTCGTTCGCCGCGCTCACCCCAGCGCTTCGTCAGCCGCGGGGCCTTCGTCGTCGAGAACGCGTGCAGCGCGAACACGTCTGAGGGCTTCGCTGGCGCCAGGTGCTCCCAGCCGTCGGCCAACCGTGCGAGCGCGGTGAAGTCGACGCCTGCCGAGACCGACTCGTGCTGCGCGAGCAGAGGGTCTTCCCCCGGCCCGCGCGGCGTCACGCCCTTGTCGGCCGCGAGCACCAGCAGCGGCCCCTCGAAGGCGCTCCGCCACGCCGCGAGCGCCTGCGCCGCCCCGACGGGGACGAGGAAGGTGCCGGCGCGTCTTCCCTTCAGCTCGGCTCGCGGGGGCGTCGCGTCGTAGCGCCACGCCCACGGAGCCTGCGTCACGTCGACCAGCCCCTCGAGCACCTCTCCTGTCTCGGTCACCCGGAAGGCGCGGTGGGGCAGGGAATCGAAGAGGTAGTGCGCCAGCAGCACCGCGGCTCCCCGGCGTGGCGTCGGCGAAAGGGCATCGAACACCTCGAACGAGAGGCGGCCCGTCGCTGCCAGCGCCGCGAGCTGTGGCTGCTCGGTCAACGCGTGCACGTTCGACGGCGCGATGTCGGCCAGCACGACCTTCGCCGAAACGCCCCGCGCGTCGAGCTTCGGCGCCAGATGAAAGCCGAGCCGCCCCGTGCCAGCGCCGACGTCGATGATGGTCAGCGGCCCCGCGACGTCCTTCGCGAAGGCCGCGATGAGCTCGGCCTCGACGTCGGCCAGCAGCGGGCACGTCGTCGCGCGCCACGGCACGATGCCGTCGCTCCACGCGCGCATGCCCATGGCTTCGTAGACTGCAGCCTGTCTGGTGAAGAGCGGGCTCTGGTGCAGCGGCGTGAACACGTTCGCACTGTGACAAACCTCGCCACCGAGCGCTGCGATTGACGGAGTCGGCGTTCGTTCGATAACCGGCGGGTCCCCCCGCTCTGGAGCCTCCGATGACCCGCCTCGTGTTTCTTCTCTGTCTCGTCGTGGTGTTCGGTTGTTGCGGCACGCCTTCGAAGCCCGGCCCGACCGGCGGCGGCGCGGGCGCAGCGGGCGGCATGGGCAACGCCGATGGCAACGCGTCGGCTGGCGGCACGGCTGGTGGGGCGGCGAACGCTGGCGGCACAGCGACCGCAGGCGGCACGGCCGCTGGTGGCGCCGCGAGCGCCGGTGGGTTCGCCGGTGGAGCAGCAGCAGGCGGAACCGCAGCAGGCAGCTCGGTGACCGCAGGCGGAACGGGGAGCGCCGGAGGTGTGGCCAGCGCAGGTGGCGCGGCGAGCGCAGGTGGCTTTGCGCGCGCCGGCGGGAGCGCCGCGGGTGGCTCGGCCGCCGATGCAGGCGTCAGCATCGTGCGCTTCATCGCGGTCGGCGACACGGGCAAGGGCAACGCCGGGCAGAACGCCGTCGGTCAGGCGATGGGCACCATCTGTGCGCAGCGCGGCTGCGACTTCGTCGTGCTGCTGGGTGACAACTTCTACCCGACGGGCGTCACCTCGGTGACCGACCCGCAGTGGCAGACCGCGTTCGTGCAGCCGTACAGCACCGTCAACGCGCCCTTCTACGCAGTGCTGGGAAACCACGACTACGGCGGTGACGGCGCGGGCTACGAGGCGAACAAGGCCGACGTCGAGGTCGCGTACTCGCAGGTGAACCCGAAGTGGCGCATGCCTTCGCTCCACTACCGCTTCACGCAGGGCCACGCCGAGTTCTTCGCGCTCGACACCAACCGCAGCTTCTGGGGCCCGAACGGCACCGGAGACACGCAGACGCGCGCCGACATCAACGCGTGGCTGGGCGCGTCGACCGCGACGTGGAAGATCGCGTTGGGCCACCACCCCTACAAGTCGAACGGGCCTCACGGCAACGCGGGCAACTACGACTGCCAGCAGATTCTCGGCCAGTGCGTCTCGTTGCCGCTGTTCACCGATGGCCGCCACATCAAGAACTTCCTCGAGACGATCGTCTGCGGCCGCGCCGACGTGTACCTCTCGGGCCACGACCACTCGTTGCAGTGGCTCACCCCGACCTGCAACGGCACGCACCTGATGGTCTCGGGCGGCGGCGCCTCGGCCACCACCAACGACACCACGAACCCCGTGCATTACCAGACGACCGACCTGGGCTTCCTCTACGTCGAGCTCAACGGGCGCACCTTCACGGGCACGTTCTACGGAGAGACCGGCAACGTGCTCTTCACCCGCAGCTTCACCAAGTGAAGACGCCGGCCACCGAGTTCCTCGACGCGAAGGGCGTGCGCTACGAGACGCACCGCTTCGACTACGTCGAGAAGGGCGGCACCTCGCACTCGAGCCAGATGCTCGGCGTCGACGAGCACCAGGTCGTCAAGACGCTCGTGTTCGAAGACGAGGCGAAGCAGCCGCTGCTGGTGCTGATGCACGGCGACAAACGCGTCTCGACGAAGCAGCTCGCCCGCCAGCTCTCCCGCAAGTCGGTGGCGGCGTGCGCCCCCGAGGTCGCGCAGCGGCACACCGGCTATCTCGTCGGAGGCACGTCTCCCTTCGGCACGAAGAAGGCCATGCCCATCGCCTGCGAACGAAGCATCACCACGCTCGAGCGGCTCTTCATCAACGGCGGAGGCCGCGGCTTCCTCGTGGCGATGAAGCCCGAGGAGCTGGTGCGCGTGCTCGCGCCGACGCTCGTCGACTGCGCGCAGGACTGATCAGAAGAACGCGAGCCCGGCGCCGACGACGCCGGTGACCTGCGGCACCTCGGTGCAGCAGTTGCCCGGCAGCGCGCGGTAACGCACCTCGGCTTCGAGGAAGAAGTGTTTGCCGAAGAAGACGTCGAGGCCGCCGGCGCCCACGACGCCCACCGACAGCGCGTTGGGGCGCGAGTCGGCCATGGTGCCCGAGAGGCTGGCCGAGAGGTACGGCTTCACCTTCCAGTCGCCGCCGGCGAGCCACACCTTCGCGCCGATGACGTCGAACGACCGGCTGTCGTTGCGAAGCTCGACGTCACTGCGCAGCGCGAACCAGCGCGAGAGCCGCGCCTCGAGGCCCGCCGAGTGTGTGAAGCGCGCGCCGCTGAAGCCGACGGAGTTGCCGCTCGCGGTGAACACGCCAGACAGGCCGGGCGTGTACTTGAGGCCGATGAGCGCAGGGCGCTCGGGCACGGGCTCTTTCACCGTCACGGTGCGGGTCACCACCTGCGGAGGCGGCTGCTGCACCACGACCGGCGCGGGCTGCACCGAGACGGGCTGCACCTGCACCATCGGCGGGGGCGGCGGCGCCACGACCACGGCTGGCTGCTGGTACACGACGGGCGGCGGCTGCACGTACACGGGCGCAGGCTGCACGTAGACAGCCGCAGGCCCGACGACGACGTGGCGACGCGCGTGGTGATGCACGCCGAACCCGAAGCTCAGGCTCGAGCTCGACCCAAACAGGTTCAGCTCGACGTGGCTCTGGGCGCTGGCCACGCCCGCTGCCGTGAGCACCACCGCCAACACTGCTGCCTGTACGGTTCGCATGACGCGTTCGTTGCCGCACACCGAAAAGGCGATCTGCGTCGCGTCGCTGCGTTGATGAAGGAGAGAAAAAAAGACGCGCCGACTTCACCCCCGCGGGAAGCCGGCGCGTCTGGGTGCATCGAAACGTTCGATGCTGCCGGGGGCTCATCTTCCAAGCCCCGTACCAATCGTCTGTAGCTGACAACGTGTTGAAAGTACGTGGAGTGTTCGACAGTCGAGCGCAAAGCCTGCGAAACCCCCCGCCAACCCGATGAAACTGCGCGGATCAGAATGATGAAAGCCGTCGGGAAACGCCCTAGAAGGCCGTCGTCGTTGAACCTTGGGGCGTCGTCTAAGGGTAGGACATCAGACTTTGACTCTGAGTATCGTGGTTCGAATCCACGCGCCCCAGCTCAGCATTCCGTGAGGTCTCAACGCGCCGCGTACCTTTCCCTGCGTTTCCTCCGGTGACGGCGCGAGCGAACCCGGTACACTCCCTGTTTCGAGTCAGGCGGTCCTTCACGACGTTTCGGCTGGGGGAGGCAGCATGGCAGCGGGGAAGGAGCTGCAACTGGTCGCGGTCGGCTCCGTGTCGGCAGCGGCTTTGCGCGAATTGGAAGGGCCGATTCAACAGGTCCTCACCATCGGCACGTACCTGGGCAAGGTGAACCTCGGCACGCCGAGCTACGCCTTCAACAAAGACCGGAACCAGTACCACACGACCGCCATCATGCGGCGGCTGCTCACCATTCGAGACCCGGGCGCGCTCAACATCATGGGCGTCACCGACGGCGACCTCTTCACCCCCGACACGCCGTTCGTCTTTGGCGAGGCCGACCGCGATTCGCACGTGTCGGTGCTCTCCCTCTTCCGCATCAAGGGTGACTCCGAGTCGGCGCGCCGGCGTGTGTACGTCGAGGCGGTGCACCAGGCCGGTCACCTCGTCGGGCTGTCGTACTGCGAAGACCCGCGCTGCGTGATGTCGCTCGCCACCAGCCTCGCCGAGGCCGAGCGCCGTCAGATGCAGTTGTGCAACAACTGCCGGAACGAGCTGGTGCGCATTCGCAGGGTGTGAGCCCTCTGCCGGCTTGCCTCTGGCCCCGTTTGTGAACATGTGCTGGCCGCGGCGCGTCAGCTGCGTCGCATCACAGCGTTCACGGGAGCTTCCGTCGATGAGTCGTCCTCTTGAGTCTGGCATCGCTGTCGTGGCCCTGTGTGCAGGGCTGTCGAGCTGCTTCCTCGTTCCTGGCGGCGGTGGTGGTGGTGGCACGGGCGGCGGCACGGCCACCTCGTTCACGTCGGGGTTCGCGACGGTTCGAAAAGACGACCGCAACCTCTTCGTCACCGACGAGCGCGACGTGAACTCGCCGGTGCAGCTCACCTCGACGGGTGGCGTCTCGATGCCCTCGTTCTCGCGTGACGGGCGGCAGGTGGTGTTCGCGCGCAAGCTCGGCCAGGACTCCGAGCTGGCCCTCGTCGCAGTCAGCGGGGGCACGCCGACGACGGTGCTGCGCAGCACCGCCACGCAGCAGAACTTCCGCACGCCCGTCTTCTCGCCCGACGGCCAGCGCATCGCGTTTGCCTACGACGAGAACGCCACGAGCTCGAGCGTCGGCGTCGTGAACGTCGACGGCTCCAACTTCCGCAAGGTCATCGGCGGCAGCGCGCTGGCCTACGCCTCGCCGAGCTGGTTCCCCGACGGGCAGTCGCTGCTCGTCTCGGCGGGCAACGCCGGCCTCATGCAGACGCAGGTCGAGAAGGTCGACGTCACCAGCGGCACGCCGACGCCCATCACCAACACGCTCGGCCTCGAGGCGCTCTCCATCGCCAGCCGCATCGTCGTCTCGCCCGATGGAAAGCGGGCGGCGTTCGATGGCCGCGTCGCCACGGGGGTGACGCGAATCTTCGTGCTCGACCTCGCGACCCGCATGGTGACGCGCCAACGCGACCCGTCGAGCGGCGCGGTGAACGACAGCGCGCCGGCGTGGCTGAACGCGAACGTCTTCGTCTTCTCGTCTGACGAGGGTGGCAACGACCAGGTGTACCGGCAGACGGTGGGCAGCTCGAACGCGGTGCTCGCGGTGCCGCTCGCCATCGAGCCTGCCTACGTCGCCCCGCCCGTTGCGCCCGACGCTGGCGTTCCCGACGGCGGCCCGTGATGACGCCCTCGGCCGTGTGGCTTGACGCCTTGAACGCGCATGACCTCGAGCGGGTGGTGCTCGAGTACACGCGGCACGCGCCGAACGACGTGAGCGTGCCCGTGGCCTTCGACGTCAGCCGTCTCTTGCAGGGATGAGACGGTCGAGGCCGGCACCGCGCCCCTCGCTCGAGTCGCTGCCCGACGTGCGTGACGGGCTGACGCGGCTCGAGCGCGTGGTGCTGGCGACGCTCGAGGCGTGTCAGGCCGAGCTGGGAGGCCGGGCGGTGCCCACCGCGATGTTGTACGGCCGTGTGCTCGAGCACCTCGAGGTCTCGCAAGACGAGCTGCAGCAGGTGCTCGTTCGGTTGGGGGCCCGTCAGCGCTCTGACGCCGGCCCGCGCTGAGCCCCGCTGATCCACCGTGGCACTCCGATTGAACACTGCCTTCCCCATGGCGGGGTCGGCAGCATGAACTCTTCGGAAACGCTCGCTCAGCTCGTGGGTCAAACCCTGACCGGGGTCTCCGAAGACCTTGCCGCTGCGCGGGTGGCCGTTCGTGATGGCGTCGCGCGCCTGACGGGCAACTTCTACGAGTTTCGCGAGCGCCTGAAGCTGCAGGGGGAAGAGCTTCACGCCGTCGCTCGTACCCTCGAAGGCGCCGACGGCCAGGGGCGCTCGGGTTTCATTCACGACATGAACGGCATCGTCACGCAGTTCGTCAGCGACCTCGTGCAGGTGAGCGCGGCGAGCGTGCGGCTGGTGGCCCGGGTGGACGAGATGAGCGTCGACATCGAGCAGGTGATGCGAAACCTCGAGCGCATCGAGTCGCTGGCATCAGAGACGCGCTTCATCGCGCTCAATGCCCGCATCGAGGCCCACCGCGCGGGCGACGTGGGCATGACGTTCAGGGTGGTCGCCGACGAGGTGAAGGGGCTGGCCGACGACGCGACCTCGTTCTCTTCGCAGATTCGCGACCTCGTCGAGCGCACGCAGGGCCAGTTGTTCGAGTCGCGGCTCACCGTCGGCCAGCTCGCCTCGCACGACATGAACGGAGCGCTCGACGCCCAGCGCCAGGTGCTCAGCGCCCTCGAGCAGCTCGGCGCCACGAACGCCCGCGTGTCTGGCTCGCTCGTCGAGGTCGAGAAGCAGGTGACCGAGACCGTGCGCGCGCTGCAGTTCGAAGACATGGTGACGCAGCTGCTCGACGCCGCCAGCCGCCGCCTCGAGGCGGTGCGCGCGCTGTGGCTCGAGTGGGTCGCCCACGCTGCGGTCAGCGCCGGGCTGCCTTCGCCAGAGACCGACGGGCTCGTGCCCGAAGCAACCCCTGCCAACCCAGCGGAGAGGACGATCAGATGATCAACGTTCACCGAGACACCGATGGCCTGACCCTGCGCATCAGCGGGAAGTTCAACTTCTCCTGCTACAAGGAGTTCCAGGACGCGGTCGCCGGGCCAGCCCCCGCGCGCTACGTCGTCGACTTGAGCAAGGCCGACTACATCGACAGCTCGGCGCTCGGCATGCTGCTGCTGCTGCGTGAGAAGGTGGGCGACGACGCTGGCCGCGTGGTGATTCGCAGCGGCGCGGGGCAGCCGAGCGAGGTGCTCAAGCTCGCCAACTTCCAACGGCTGTTCACCGTGAACTGATGACCGCTCCTGCCGCGACCGTCGGCGTGCTGCACCAGCCCTTCGTGGCGTGGGTGGGGGCCGGTGTGCCCTCGGTGCCGGGGCTGCGCATCGTCGGCTTCGACTCGGTCGAGGCGCTGGGGCGTGGCGACGAGCTGCCGTCGGTGCTGGTGTTGGTCGAGGCCGACGGGCTGCCGCTCGAGGAGTGCCTGGTGCAGGCCTCGCTGCCTTCGTTCTCGGCGATGGCGGTGGTGGTGGTGGTGCAGCGGTGGTCCGAGGCGTTGTCGTGGCGGGGCGCCCAGGCGGGCGCGTTCTGCTGCGTGCCGGCGTCGTTGTCGGTCGAGGCCCTGGGCTCGGCGCTCGAAGCCGCGGTGAACGAGACGGTGGGGCGGCGTCGCCGGCTCATGCCTCCCAACGACCTGCGGCAGGCGGGCCGGTGCCTCGAGCGCGCGAGCTTCGGCTTCAAGAGCCTCGACGACGCAGAGACGCTCGCGGCGCTGCTCTCGGGCGCGATGCCTGACAGCGCGCGCCGGCTGGGCGGCGTTCTCGAGCTGCTCGTGAATGCGGTCGAGCACGGCTCGCTCGGCGTCGGGGCGGCCGAGAAGCGGCAGCTGCTGCTGTCGGGCCAGCTGCACGCCGAGCTCGAGCGTCGCGCGACGCTGCCTCCGTACGCGTCTCGGGTCGCCCACGCGTCGCTCGAGCGGCTCGAGGGGTGCGTCAGGCTCACCGTCAGTGACGAAGGCGACGGCTTCGACTTCGAGCGGGTGTTGGCGGCGACGCCCGATCTCACGGCGCCGCACGGCCGCGGCATCTACCTCGCGCGGGCCATGAGCTTCGACCGCCTGCGCTACGAGGGGCGGGGCAACGTCGTCGTCGCCGAGGTCGACGTGCCATGACGGCGCTCCCTGCTCGCGAGAAGCGGCTCAAGGTGCTCGTCGTCGACGACGACCGCGTCGCGCGGCGGCTCATCGTCGCCAACCTGCGTGGCCGCTACGACATCATCGAGGCGGCCGACGGCGTCGAGGCCGTGGAGCGCTTCGGCGCCGACCTGCCCGACGTCGTGGTGATGGACGTCGAGATGCCGCGCGCGTCGGGCTCGGAGGCCGCGGCGGCGATGCGGTTGCTCGCGGGCTCGCGCTACGTGCCGATTCTGCTCGTCAGCAGCCTCGACGAGATGTCGGTGCTGGTGACGTCGTTGTCGAACGGAGCCGACGACTTCCTGCTCAAGCCGTTCAACCCACGCCTCTTCGAGTCGAAGCTGCAGGTGTTTCTGCGGCTGCGCGACATGCAGCAGCGCCTGGTCGAGCAGAACCAGGAGCTCACGCGCTTTCGTGAAGAGACCGAAGCCGAGCAGGTGCTGGCGCGCCAGGTGTTCGACCGGCTGCTCTCTCGCAGCGCGCTGCAGGACGAGCGGGTCGCGGTCGCGGCCTCGGCGCTCGGCGTGCTCAGCGGTGACATCGTCGCGGCCATCGACCTGCCTGGCGGCGGCTTCAGGTGGATGTTGGGCGACATGGCGGGGCACGGGCTGTCGGGCGCGCTCGGCACGCTGCCGGCGGTGACGCTCTTCAACGAGGCGAGCACGCGCGGTGACGAGCTCGAGCAGGTCGTGCGGCGCCTCAACGCCGAGCTCAAGGCCGTCTTGCCAGCGTCGCTCTTCTGCGCCGCCGCGCTGCTCGAGCTCGACGCGAGCCGCTCGACCGTGTCGATCGTCAACGCGGGGCTGCCCGAGGTGCTGGTGGCGCGCCCCGACGAGGTGCGGGTGGTGGCGTCAGGCTCGCTGCCGCTGGGCATCACCGCAGGCGCCGCCTTCGCGCCAGAGCTGGTGCGGGTGCCCGTGACGCCGGGCACCACCGTGTGGACGATGAGCGACGGGCTCGTCGAGGCGAGGTCGGCCACGGGCGAGCTCTTCGGGCTCGCGCGCGTCACGGCGGCGGTCGCCGCGCACCGCACCTGCTCCGACGCGATGATCTCGCTGCAGCAGGCGCTCTGCGACTTCACCAATGGTGAGCAGGCCGACGACGTCGCCTTCATCGGCGTCGAGGCGTGAGCTCATTCGGCTCGCGCCACGCCCGTGACAGTCACCATCGACCCCGGTGAAAAGCAGACCCCGCTCCCGCTCGGCGTTCTCCGCGAAGTCCCTGATCCACCAGCGGGCACCCTTCGTGCACAGCAGCTCCACATGTCAGCTTCGGGGCCCACCATCGTTCTCGTCGAGCGGCTCGAGATGTCGCAGGCGACCGCGCTGCACACGCAGCTGCTCGACGCCCTGAAGACGAAGGCTCCGCTCGTCGTCGACGCCTCGGCGGTGCAGGTGGTCGACTCGGCCTCTGCCCAGGTGCTGGTGGCGTTCGCGCTGTCGGCGAAAGAGGCGCGCCTCGAGGTGCGCTGGCAACGCTCGCCCGCCTTCGACGACTTCTTTGAACGAACCGCGCTCGCCAGCGCCATCACCTGAGGAACGGAACCGCCATGGCCCGCACTGCACTCGTCGTCGACGACTCCACC
>JAEUJR010000941.1 GCA_016793585.1 Archangium sp. | reverse complement strand
GCCCGCCCCACCACCGCCTCCGCCCGAACGAAAAGGAACGCTCTCGTTCGTCGACGGCGTCTCGGTGATGCCGGAGGACTTCGACGGGCTCGACGCCATCGGCAAGGCGCAATACCGGCTCGCGGCCGGCGCGTACGTCGGGGGCGGCTCGGTGAAAGACCCTGCGCACTTCATTCGCAAGCTCGAGGCCAACGACCTCGACGAGAGCGACTCGGCGATGCGCCGATGGAAGGTCATCAGGGCGACCAACACCTCTACGACTTCTGGGTCGTGTGGGTCGACAACGGCACGCTCTTCGAAGCGAACGGGAAGAAGAAGCTCCCGGTCAATCAACTGCAGGGCAGCTTTCAGGCGCTGAAGAGGGACGCGAAGTGGGTCGCGCTGGCCGATGACCTGGGTCGCAGCGCTCCAGCGGATCTGTGGACGGTGAAGAAGCGGCGAGGGGGACCACGTGGCAGCAACCGACGCTGAGCTGCTGCGAGCGATCTTCTCGCGGCCGAAAGACGACGCGCCCCGCCGCGTCTACGCCGACTGGCTGCTCGAACGCGACGACCCGCGGGGCGAGTTCATCAACCTGCAGCTCGCCTCGACGCCCGACCCGAAGCGCGAGACCAGACTGCTCAAGGCGCACGGCAAGCGGTGGCTGGGGCCGTTTCAGCTGAAGCTGCTGCGCAAGCCTGTCTTCGCGCGCGGGTTCGTGGCGGGTGGCGTGGTGATGAGCGACGTGCTCCCCTCGGCGCTCGAGCTCGATGCATGGGCGACGCTCGACGACCTGCACTACGCCTTCGATGCGTTCGCGGACTTTCCCGCGACGTGCGCGTTCGTCAGAGCCGTGCGCGCAGCGAGCCGGTTGTCGGTCAATCACGCCTCGAGCCTGCTCGAGCAGACCGGCACCTTCGCGGTCGAGCAGCTGGTGACGAGCGTGGTCGACGACGAGGAGTTCGGTCGATTGTTCGCCTCGAAGCTGTTCCCAAAGCTGCGGCGCCTCGAGCTGTCCTGGAACAACGGCAGCGGCTTCGCAGACCCCTCGTGGCTCGACGGCGTGAAGCGCGTCGCCGTCAAGGAGCTGCGGCTCCACATCAACCCCACCACCGCCGCAGACCCCGCCGCGTGGCTCGCACACTCGAAGCGCCTCGGCCTCGAGCGTCTCGAGCTCGTCTGCAATGACGAATCGCGCTGGGTTCAGACGCGCGAAGCGTTGACCATCGAGCAGCTCAAGGAACCCGAGCGCCTCACGGCCCAGCTCGCGGCGTTGCCTGCCGCCGTGTTGCAGTCGGCGAAGCTCGAAGGCGGCGCAGTTGCTCCAGCGGGCCCTGCTCCAGCGAAGAGCGCCGAGGTGCGGTTCACGTGCGAAGGCGTCATCGCCGCAGCGTGGACGAACGAGGGCTGGTGGTTCACCGACTCCCGGCGCGTGACGCTCGTGGAGCCAACGAGCGGAAGGGTCGTGCGCTCCTTCAAGGTGACCGAGGCCGAACGCGCGCTGTTCGTGGGTGATCAGGTGGCCTGCCAACACGGAGACGGCGCGGTGCAGCTCTATGCGCTCGCGACCGGAAAGAAGAAGAGGCGGCTCGACTCGAGCGGCGTGCCCGAGACGCTGGTCGCCTCGGCCGACGGTCGCTTCCTCATCGTCGGCATGCAGCTCCAGGCTCAGCTCTTCGACCTCACCACCGGCAAGTGGCTCGCGACCGAGAAGCGCGCGAGCTCGTATTACGCCGCGGCCATTACAGCCGACGGCGGGCGCTGGGCCGTTCAGGGGGACCTCAAGGGCGACGCACTCTTCCTCCATGACGCGAAGAAGGCACGCGCCGAGACGTTCAAGGGCGACCTGCGCAGGCCGTTCTTCCTGCCCGATGGAACGCTCGGCGCGGTCGCGGTCGATCAGCTCGTCGTCTTCGAGGGCAAGACGCCGCGAAAGGTCGGCAAGCCCGAGTTTCTGTACTCCGAGTTCGTGATGCTCGGCAGCGACGTGGTGATGCTCTCGACCGACGCCATCGTGCGCCTCGACCTCGTCACCGGTCGGGAACGCTGGCGCAAGAAGGGCTGGAGAGAAGCGGGCCCACTCGCGCTCGCTCCTGACCGCACGCAGCTGCTCGTCGCCACGGCGAAGCCCACCACCATCACGCTCTGACGAACGCTTTGCCTCGTGCGCGCGGTCGGACTACGTGCCGCGCATGGCCGAGAACTTCATCTTCACGATGCAGGACCTCCGGAAGGTCAAAGGAGGGAAAGAGATCCTCAAGGGCATCTGGTTGTCCTTC
>JAEUJR010000910.1 GCA_016793585.1 Archangium sp. | reverse complement strand
GGTCTCGCAGCAAACGGCTCCTCCGAGAGGCGGAGCAGGGGAGAACACCATGGCCAAGCAGCGGGGAGGAGAGATCATCGTCGGCCTCGACATCGGCACGACGAAGATCTGCGCCATCGTCGGAGAGCTGACCGACGAAGGCATCGACATCATCGGCATCGGCACCAACCCCTCGCGCGGTCTGCGGAAGGGCGTCGTCGTCAACATCGAGTCGACCGTTCAGTCGATTCAGCGCGCCATCGACGAAGCCGAAGCGATGGCCGGCACCGAGATCACCCACGTCTACACGGGCATCGCCGGAGGCCACATCAAGAGCTTCGGCGGCCGTGGCGTCGTCGCGCTCAAGGACCGTGAGGTTCGTGAGGCCGACATCGCGCGCGTCATCGAGCAGGCGAAGACGGTCAACATCCCCGTCGATCGTGAAGTCATTCACGTGCTGCCGCAGGAGTTCATCGTCGACGAGCAGAGCGGCATCAAGGAACCGCTCGGCATGACCGGCGCCCGCCTCGAGGCCCGCGTGCACATCGTCACCGGCGCCGTCACCAGCGCGCAGAACATCGTAAAGTGCGCGAACCGCGGCGGCCTCAACGTCGCCGACATCGTGCTGCAGCCGCTCGCCTCGAGCGAGGCCGTGCTCACCGACGAAGAGAAGGAGCTCGGCGTCTGCCTCGTCGACATCGGCGGCGGCACCACCGACATCGCCGTGTTCCAGAACGGATCCATCGTGCACACCGCCGTCATCGCGCTCGGCGGCAACAACCTCACCAACGACATCGCCATGGGCCTTCGTACGCCCATGGAGCAGGCCGAGCGCATCAAGCAGAAGCACGGCTGCGCGCTGACCTCGATGGTCGACAAGCAGGAGATGATCGAGGTGCCGTCGGTCGGTGGCCGTGAGCCCCGCGTGATGGGCCGGCAGATCCTCTCCGAGATCCTCGAGCCCCGCGTCGAAGAGATCTTCCAGCTCGTGCACCACGAGATCGAGCGCAACGGCTTCTCCGAGTTGCTCGCGTCGGGCGTCGTCATCACCGGCGGCTCCACGCTGCTGCCCGGCATGGCCGAGCTCGCCGAAGAGATCATGGGCGTGCCCGTTCGCCGTGGTGTTCCCCGCGGCATCGGCGGCCTCGTCGACGTCGTGAAGAGCCCCGTCTACGCGACCGGCGTCGGCCTCGTCGTCTACGGCGCCAGGAATCTCGATCGCCGCATGTTCCGCATTCGTGAGAGCGAGAACGTGTTCAAGAAGGTGAAGCGCCGCATGGGAGAGTGGCTGCAGGAGGTCTTCTGACCGCTGCAGTTCCCCACATCCCGCTACAGCCACGTGGCTGAAAACTTGCGGGGCTCTTCGGCCGGGCAAAAGTCACCGTCGCCCGGCCATTCCCAACACGATTTCGAGGACCTCTCATGAACGAGTTCGAGCAGAGCAAGCAGGCAGCGAAGATCCGGGTGGTCGGCGTCGGCGGCGCGGGCAGCAACGCCGTGAACACGATGATTCAGTCAGGCCTCGAGCGGGTCGACTTCATCGCGCTGAACACCGACGTGCAGGCGCTCGCCAACAACAAGGCGCCGACGCGGCTGCAGATCGGCAAGGAGCTGACGCGCGGTCTCGGCGCTGGCGCCAACCCTGAGATGGGCCGTCAAGCCGCCACCGAGTCGCGCGAAGAGATCGCCGCGCTGCTCCAGGGCGCTGACATGGTGTTCGTCACCGCAGGCATGGGTGGCGGCACGGGCACGGGCGCGGCGCCGGTCGTCGCCGACATCGCGCGTGAGCTCGGCTGCCTCACCGTCGGCGTCGTCACCAAGCCGTTCCTCTTCGAAGGCAACCGTCGCCGCAAGGCGGCCGAGCAGGGCCTGCAGGAGCTGAAGGCTGCCGTCGACACGCTCATCACGATTCCGAACCAGCGCCTGCTCACGCTGCAGACCGAGCCGCTGCCGTTGCTCGACTCGTTCCGCAAGGCCGACGAGGTGCTGCTGCACGCCGTGCAGGGCATCTCGGACCTCATTCAGTACCAC
>JAEUJR010000908.1 GCA_016793585.1 Archangium sp. | reverse complement strand
TCGCGTGTGTACAAGGCCGAGGTGCTCGAGCGCATCGAGACGCTGATGAAGGGCGCACGGGTGAAGAAGGCGATGTGACGTGCGCAGCGAGGGAAACCGCGTGCGCACCGTGGTGACGTGACGGCCCGATTTCCATCGGTTGCGAGGGTCGGCCGCCTGCACCTGTCTCGGGCATGAGCTCGATGAACGGCGGAGTGATCGGGGTGACGGCGGCAGTGAACGGCCTGGGCCTGCTCGCGGCCGCGGTCGATCGCAGCTGGGGCGCCGTCGCGGTGATGATGCTGTTGCCCGTCGCGAACCTGCTCGTCGCGATCGTCTTCAGCGGCGTCGGCGCCGCCTGGCGGCCGACGGCGGGCTTCTCGATGGGCGAACACCTCGCGGTGTCGTGGCTGGTTCCCATCGGCGCGACCATCTTCAGTCTGATGGCGATCGCCTCGATGAACCTGCACGGCTGCTGAGGGTTTTCCGCAACGCCACCCGAGTGGAAAAGCCGCTGTTGGTGCCGAATGTCTCGGCAGCCGGGAGTTGAACCCGAAACGTTTTGAAGACGTTTGACCTGGAGCGTGTGGGGCATCTCCGGGCGGGTGGCGTTGCGGAGAGTGTCGACGTCAGCGCAGAAGAAGTCCTGACGGCTGCACTCCGAAGAGCTCGAACTTCACGATTGGGGCCGGAATCGCTGGAGAGCCTCGGTCCACACCCGCTCGAATTCCGTCTTCGAGAGCTCGTGCTCTACGCCCAGCTCAAGAACGCCCACTGCCTGATCCGCCAAGTACTGCGGGTGAGCCTCATCACCCCACCGCCACGTTGCACCGTAGACCTCGACCTGGCGAGTCGGCCAGCCGTCGCTGCTCTCGACATAGGCCGTACCGGCACCGAGCTCAGACTCGGCCTCGCGCTTGAAGAACCGCTTCACGCGTCGCCCGACTCGATCGACATGCTCACTTCGGGAAGTAGAGCGCCCACGCGGCGATCGCGAGAATGAGCGCGATGGTCGCCTGAATCGGGAAGTCGCCGAGCAGCACCTTCTCGGGCGCCCCGCCCTGCCCGCGCTTGTGCACGAGGACCAGGTAGCGGAACACGCCGTACAGCACACAGGGCACCGTGAACTTGAGCCGGTCGGAGCCCACATGCGCCACCGTCTCGGGCGACACCGAATACAGACCGTACGCGAGCACCGTGCACGCCGCCGAGATGCTCATCATCTGATCCAGCATCGGCACCGTGTAGTCAGCCAGGTTCGCGCGATGCGACGCGGCCTCCTCCAGCGACGACAGCTCAGCGCGGCGCTTGGCGAAGCCGAGGAACACGGCTCCGAGCAACGTGCACAGGAACAACCAATTCGACACCGAGACGTCGATGGCGGTGGCTCCGGCGACGACGCGCAAGATGAACCCGAGCGCGATGGCCATCACGTCGAGCAGCACCATGTGCTTGAGCCCGCCCGTGTAGAGCACCTGAAGCAACAGGTAGCCGCCCAGCACGCCGAGGAACGGAAGCCCGAGCCACCAGCCGAGCGCGCCAGCTCCGGCCCAGCACAGCGCGACCAGGAACATCGCCGAGCCGAACCCAAGGTGGCCCGCGGCGATCGGCCGCTTGCGCTTCTCGGGGTGCAGCCGGTCCTTCTCGCGATCGACCCAGTCGTTGACGACGTACACGCCGCTCGCGAGCAGACTGAACGCGATGACGGCGACGAGCGCCTTCACCACCAGCCCGCCTTCGACGGCAGACTTGGCGAAGATGAGCGGCACCAACAGGACGCCGTTCTTCGTCCACTGCTTCGGGCGCAGCGCCTTGACGGCAGCGATGGGCCAGAGCGGTGCGGGGGTCGTCACCGCCTCCATCGTCAGGGCCGGCCGATGCCGTAGTACGTGAAGCCAGCCTCACGCAGCTTCGCGGGCGAGTAGATGTTGCGGCCGTCGAACACCACCGGCTGCTTCATCATCGACTTCATGCGGGCGAAGTCGACGTTGCGGAAGTCGTTCCACTCGGTCACCACGAAGAGCGCGTCGACGCCTTCGAGCGCGTCGTAGGGCTTCTCCATGTACTGGCAGCGATCCTTCAGCGCGCGCTTGGCCGTCTCGGTGGCCACGGGGTCGAACGCCTTCACCTTCGCGCCCTTCGCCGCCAGGCCCTCGATGATCTCGATCGACGGCGCCTCACGCATGTCGTCCGTCTTCGGCTTGAACGCCAGACCCCACACCGCGAACGTCTTGCCGTCGACCGAGCCGCCGAAGTGCTTGAGCGCCTTCGCGACGAGCAGCTTCTTCTGCTTCTCGTTGGTGCGCTCGACCGCGCGGAGCAGATCGAACTCGAGCCCGTACTCGCGCGCCGTGGTGATGAGCGCCTTCACGTCTTTGGGGAAGCAGCTGCCGCCGTAGCCCACGCCCGGGAAGAGGAAGGGGTAACCGATGCGCTTGTCGGCGCCCATGCCCTTGCGAACCATGTCGACGTCGGCGCCGACCTTGTCGCAGAGGCTGGCGATGTCGTTCATGAACGAGATGCGCGTCGCGAGCATCGAGTTCGACGCGTACTTGGTCAGCTCGGCCGACCGCGTGTCCATGAAGATGATCGGGTGCTCGGTGCGCACGAAGGGGGCGTACAGCTCGCCCATCACGTTGCGCGCCTTCTCGGTCTCGGCGCCGATGACGACGCGATCGGGCTTGAAGAAGTCGTCGAGCGCCGCGCCCTCTTTGAGGAACTCGGGGTTCGAGACGACGTCGAACGGGTGCTTCGTCTCGCCCGCGATGGTGGCGCGCACCTTGTCAGCGGTGCCGACCGGCACGGTGCTCTTGTCGACGATCACCGTGTAGCCCGTCATCGCGCGGCCGATCTCCTTCGCCGCCGCGAGCACGTACTGCAGGTCGGCCTCTCCGCTTTCACCCTCGGGCGTGCCGACGGCGATGAAGACGACCTGCGAGTGCGCGACCGACGCCTTGAGATCGGTCGAGAACGTGAGCCGATTGTCCTTCACGTTCTTGGCGACCAGCTCTTCGAGGCCCGGCTCGTAGATGGGAATCTCGCCACGCTTGAGCATGTCGATCTTCCGTTGATCGATGTCGACACAGATGACGTCGTTGCCGGAGTCGGCGAAGCAGGTGCCTGCGACGAGTCCAACGTAGCCAGAGCCAATGACCGAGATGCGCATGGGCACAGGCTCCTAGCGCAAAGATCGGCCGGCTGTCTTGATCCGGGGCGTTGTCGTGAATCAACCGCCGGTCAGCAATTGGCGCAGGGTGTCTTCGCCCCTGAACGCCTCCATGCGCCCGACTTCTGAGAGCGGGTTCACCACGAGCCGCGTGAGGAGTTCACGCGTCGGCAACAAAAGCGACGGACGCAGCCGCGCGACGGCCTGCTCGGTCTCGGGGAAGAGGCGCTCGACCACGCCCAGGGCCGCCCACAAGGCTCGCTCCACGCCGTACGTCTTCGCGCGCTCGAGCAGCACGTCGGCCTTCGGCTCGCGCGAATAGTCTCCGCCCATCGACGGCGCACCGAGCACCAGCTCACGCAGATCGACGAACTCGAGCATCGGCACCTCGAAGCCCGCGCGCGCCATCAGCAACGCCTGCGTGAGCAGCGAGTCTTCGAGATCGAGCCGCAGCATCGAGGGCCCATACACCTTGAGCTTGTGCGCACGCGCCAGCATCGCGGCGTCGTGCGCGGGGTCGTTCAACAGCGAGCCGTGCACGAAGATGATGGTGCGGGTATCGGTGAGCACGCGCTCGCCCGAGGGCGCGGCGGTCGTCTCATCGGCCTTGAACTCGGCGCGCCGCAGCCACGAGACAAGCGGGTCGACGTCACGGGGCGGAACGAGCAGCCGCAGATCGATGACCGGCCGCCAGGCGACGTGCGGGTACAGGCTCTCGGCGAACGAGCCGCCGCCCAGCAGCGCGATGCGACGGCCTTCGAGGTCGTCGACCGAGCGCTTGAAGTTCACCAGCTTCATGACGTTGTCGTTGGCGGTGCCCTGGAAGATCGAGAGCAGCCGATCCTTCGCCCACTGCGGCGCACCACAGAGCCCGAGCCGGTACTCGAGGTTGTAGGCCGCGAGCGGCGCGAGGCCCTGGCCGATGGCCCAGTCGACGTACTGATCCCACGGAGCGTCCTTCAAATCGACGCGCGCCGGAGCG
>JAEUJR010000862.1 GCA_016793585.1 Archangium sp. | reverse complement strand
AGTGACGCTTCAGCGGGCGCGGGCGGTGCCAGTCGGCACGTCGTTCTTGCTCAAGCTGCGCAGGGCGGCCTCGAGCGACTGACGCTGCGTCCGCGGGTCGACCTCTTCCACGTGCTCCGACTGCTTGCGGTTCGAGACGGTCGAGTCGACGCGCTTCTCGTGCTCGCGACGAACCTCGAGGCGGCGATCGAGCTCCTTGTTCGCCTCTTCCGTGCGCCGCTCGCGAACCGTCTCGCGCTGCGTCGGCGTCATGTTGAGTTCGTCGAACGTGATGAGGCCGGTGAAGACGCCCGTGAAGAAGTTGATGACTTTGTCGAAGTGGAACCACTCGGCCATCATCGACAGCAGCGAGTTCGAGCTGCTCGGCGCAGGTGCGTTCGGGTCGATCTTCTGCTCGTTCACCGCGAGGCGGTCGGCCTTGAGCCCGAGCGAGTCGACGTAGGTGGTGGCGGCCTTCGTCGCGTCGGAGAGGCGCGAGCGGGCGTTCTTGATCTGCCTCGCCAGCTTCGTGCGCTCTTCCTTCTGCTCAGGCGTCGCGGTGCGCGAGTCGGGCAGCGTCGCAGCCTTCGCCTTCAGCTCTTCGATCTGCTTCGCGATGCCGTCGGCCTTGTTGAGCAGCGTGTCGAGGTGCTGCTTCTCGCTGGGCGACATCGCGTCGGTCTTGTTGCCGAGGTTGCGCAGCATCTCGCCCTTGTCGACGTTGCGCATCTGCTTGTATCGCGCGTCGAGGGTCTCGATGCGGGCCAGCATCTTCTTCGAGAGCGCGTCCTGCTTCGTCTTGAGCTCTTCGATCTTCGCCTTCTGGGCGTCGGGCGAGAGCTTCTTGAACTCCAGCATCGCGGCGCGCAGCTCGGCGTTCGCGGGGTTCGCCGGCTTCTCGCCCCACAGCGCGCCCGGGTCGGCCGACTTCGCGATGTGCTGGCCAGCGGGGTTGAGCACGCCCGCGCGCTCCTGAGCGGCGGCGTCGAAGGTCACGGCCTGCGAGGTCTCGCTCGTCACGCCCAGCGCCTTGGCGACGGCAGCGGTCGCGGTCGGCGTCGTGGTGCGGGTCGAGACGGAAGGCAGCTTCGGAGAAGTGGGGACGGAACCGAGCTTCGTCGTCGTCATGTCGTCATGCCTACCCGGCAATCGTGCATGCTGGCAAGAACCCCACCCATGACCGTCACCGCCGTGATTCCTGCGCGATTTGCGTCGTCGCGCTTTCCGGGCAAGCCGCTCGCGTTGATCAGCGGCAAACCGATGATCCAGCACGTCGTCGAGCGCTGCCACGAGTCGAAGAGCTTCGAGCGCGTCATCGTCGCGACCGACGACGAGCGCATCGCGACGGCGGTCCGCTCCTTCGGTGGAGAGACCATGATGACGTCACCTGCGTGTGCGTCGGGCACCGACCGTGTCGCCGAGGTCGCGCAGGCGCTGAAGCTGCCCGCCGAAACCGTGGTGGTGAACGTGCAGGGAGACGAGCCCGCGCTCCACCCGCAGGCGTTGTGGGCGCTCGCGCAGGTGTTCTCGAACGACGCCGTCTCGATGGCGACGCTGGTGCGGCCGCTGCGTGACGAAGAGCGCAGCAACCCGAACGTGGTGAAGGCGGTGCTCGACGAGCAGGGCCGCGCCCTCTACTTCTCGCGCGCCGACCTGCCGTTTCAGCGTGACGCAGGCCCGGGCATTCAACGGCTCGGCCACGTGGGCATCTATGGCTACCGGGTGAAGACGCTGCAGCAGCTCGCGACGTTGAAGCCGACGGCGCTCGAGCAGACCGAGTCGCTGGAGCAGCTGCGCGCGCTCGGCCACGGCATCGCCATTCACTGTGTGCTGACGAAGCACGGCTCGGCGGCGGTCGACCGACCCGAAGACGTACCGCTCGCAGAAGCAGCGCTTTCAGGGTTGCCAAAGACCTACCCGCCCTGAACGAGGCACAGGCGTGACAACCGGTGTAGAGACGAGCCCATGACTCCGTCGCTCACGCAGGCCTTCGGCCTCTTCTTCCAGGCGCACCCGTGGCACGGCGTGTCGCCGGGCGATCAATCGCCCGACATCGTCACCAGCTACATCGAGATGGTGCCCACCGACGCCGTCAAATACGAGGTCGACAAGGCCACCGGCATTCTCAAGCTCGATCGCCCGCAGCGCTTCTCGAGCCAGCCGCCTTCGCTCTACGGCTTCATTCCCCGCACGTTCTGCAACACCAAGGTGGGCCAGCGCTGCAGCGAGCGTGTGGGCCGGCCGGGCATTCAGGGCGACGGCGACCCGATGGACATCTGCGTGCTCACCGAGAAGCCCATTCAGCACGGCGCCATTCTCATCGAGGCGATTCCCATCGGCGGCCTGCGCATGATCGACGGCAGCCAGGCCGACGACAAAATCATCGCGGTGCTCAAGGGCGACAGCGTGTACGGCGGGTGGAAAGACGTCGCCCACGTGCCGACGCAGCTCATCGATCGCCTGCGTCACTACTTCCTCACCTACAAGCAGCTGCCCGACAGCCCCAAACCGGCGGTGGAGATCGCCGAGGTCTACGGCCGCGAAGAGGCGCTCGAGACCATCAAGCTCTCGCTGCAGGACTACCGCGACAAATACGGCCAGCTGCAAGACCTGTTCGGCCCATCGCGCTGAGGCTTCGACTACGCTCGGCCGGTGTTCGCGGTCGTGCTGCTCTCGACGTTGGCGGTGCCCTTCGCGCCCGTGCTCTCGGAGCCCGGAGCCGATGGGTGGACGATCGGGCGTGGCGCGTACTTCTCGGTCACTGACTTCGCCGACGACGCGGGCCACGCACCGGGCGGGCTGCGCATCGAGTTTCGCCCTGCCGACGGTGGCTACACGGCGGCGTTGACCGAGCAGACGAGCTCTCAGTGGGGCCTCAACACCGCCTTGCCCTTCCAGCCTGAGGGCGCTCGCTGGTGTTGGCGGGCGTACCACCGCAACGCGCTGGGTGAAGAAGGCCCTGCGAGCGCGGAGCAGTGCTTTCGCACCGACTGGACACCGCCCATCTCTCCGCGCGTCGATGCGGGCACCCTCACGTCGACGGGGCGCGTGGTGCTGCCGTTCACTCCGGGCAGCGACGCGCTCAGCGGCGTTCAGGGCTACTTCCTGCGCGTCTCACCCGTCGGCCTCGACGACTTCTCGAGCTTCAACCTCGACCTCAGCCTCGCCAACCCGTTCGAGACCTACCTGGGTGAAGGCGCCTGGCAGGTGTGGCTCGAGGCGCGCGACAACGCGTGGAACCTGCCCGACCTGCCGCTGGGCCCGAAACCCATCGTCGTCGTCATGCCCGATCGCTCCCTGCCTGTGCCCGCGCCGCCCGTGTTCGAGCAGACGGTGACGAACGGCTACGGCACCACCATCACCTGGGACGCGGGCATTCCCGGTGCCGAGTTCTGGGTCGTGTCGTTCTGCAACCTCGACGCAGGCTGCATCTGGAGAGACGGCATCAACGGTCGGCCGGCCTCACGCAGCGCCTACGCGTGGGTGCAGCTCGAAGACGAAGGCAGCCTGGTGGCGCGCATCGCCGTGGTGACGAACGGCCTCGTGGGCCAATGGTCTGCGCCCTCGCAGGTGGTGAAGATCGATCGCACGGCCCCCGCTGCGCCTTCGGGGCTCTCGCTGGCGCCCTCCGCGGCACGAACTGGCCCGCTCACCCTCTCGTGGAGCCAGGTGCCCGACGACTTCGTCGGCCCCGTCAGCGTCGTCGTCGAAGAGACCGCGGCCGACGGCGGACTCGCGAGCTTCATGGTCGACGCCGGCCGATCGATGGTGTCGCTGAGCCGTGGCGAAGGTCGCTGGAGCTACCGGGTGCTCGCGCGCGACCTCGCCCAGAACGAGTCCCCGTGGTCGGCGGCGGTGACGGCCACGCTCGACTCGACCGGCCCGGCGTCGCAGCCGCCGTCGGTCGTCGCGAGCGCCATCGATGGGGGCGCGATGGTGACGGTCTCCTGGAGCACGCCGCTCGACGCGCTCTCGACCGTCTCGTCCATCGAGCTGCGCGAGCGCCAGGAAGATGGCGGCCTCATCGTCGTGCCCGTCACCGGCGCCGTCACCCAACGGCTCGTCGGCGCAGGCCGATGGCGTTGGGCGCTCAGAGGCACCGACTCGCTCGGCAACATCGGGCCGTTCAGCGTCGAGTCGGCGCCCGTCGACGTCGGCGCGGTGGTCGGCGTGGGCCCATCGGTCTCGACCAACACGCTGCAGGTGCAATGCGGGCGGCCGGCGATGGCTCAACTCTCGGGCGCGGGTGACGCTCCGCTCTCGTGGCTGCTGGTCAGTGGACCGCCAGGCGCGACGGTGAGCGCTGATGGCGTCTTCACCTGGGCAGTCCCCGAGGGGACGAGCGGCTCGCAGACGTTGACCGTGTCGCTCACCAACCCGCTCGCGACGGTCCGGCATGACATTCAACTGAACGTCGCCTGCCCAGACGCGGGCGTCGAGATGGGTCGCGATGCGAGCGTCGACATCGACGCAGGCGCAGCAGACGCCGGTTCCTTCGACGCGGGTCAGACCGACGCGGGTCTCGTCGATGGCGGGCGCGTCGAGCATCGCGAGCTGTCCGTCGCGTGTGGTTGCTCGTCGAGCGCTGACGCTTCGGCCCTGCTCTTCGCCCTGGCGCTGTTCGTGATTCGGCCGGCTCGCCGAAAAGCCTCCTCGACCAGCTGAGCTCGCCAGCGGCGTCACTGTGCCCGCAGCTGCGCCGCGCGCTTCGCCAACGCCTTCGGCAGCTCGTACGTCGTCGACAGCAACTTCCCGTCGAGCGCGATCGCGAACACGCCGTACGGCGTCGGAGCCTCGGCGCGCAGCTGCCTGGCCGAGGTGAACTCGACCACGCGCGCCGGCACCCGCAGGGCCCTGGCGAGCGCGAGCGCATTGCCCGTCGCGTCCTCCAGGTACGGGCACTGCGCGGTGCGGAACACGACGAGCCCGGTGGCGTGCTGGCGCAGGCGCGCAGCGAAGTCGTGCGTCACGAAGCGGGGCACCCGCTGGCCCTGCTTCAGCGCACGGGCCAGCAGCACGAAGCCGTCGCTCTCGTCGACCACGCCATAGCCGCGCCGCTCGAAGAAGCTGCGCGGTGTCACCCAGTGTTTCTCACGGGTCACCACCGCCACACCGGCCCGCCCGTGCTCCTTCGCGCGCGCCTCCACCAGGTCGAGCAGCGCCCCGCCGCGGCCGCGCCCCTTCGACGCGCCGACGACCCACAGACAGTGAATGACGTCCCAGCCCTTCGCGTGAATCGGCCGCCAGCAGTGCTCGCCCGGCATCACCTCGACGAAGCCGCGGTCCTTCCCGCCGAGGAGCGTCAACGAGAGCCCCTCGCCGAAGCGCGCGCGCGCCCAGCGCAGCTTCTGCTGATTGCCCTCGGTCTGCATCTGGCTCATGCGACAGAAGAAGCCGTCGTGCGCGAGGCGGTCGGCTGTCACGGTTCGAAAGGCCGTCGGTGCCATGTCACCTCGTCGAGACCGACACGCGCTCGCCTTTGCCGACATCGAGCGCCGTCACCTTGTCGAACCCCGCCGAGCGCATCACGGCCTTCATCGCGGCGATGGGCGGGTCGCCGACATGGCCCTCGGTGCACAGCGTGATGCGCGAGGTGTCGACCTCGAGCCACGCGCTGCCTGCCGGCGAGTTGAAGAACTCGAGCTGCACCACCAGTTCGGGGGCCAGCTGCCGCAGCAGCGCCTGCACCATCACCGGGCGCTCTTCGGTGCCTGGCACGCGCAGCACGTGCAGCTTGGTGCGCAGCCGCGTGACGAGCGCGTCGACGAGCGGGTTTGGCCCCGAGAACTCCGAGGCACCGGGAGCCGCGACGACGGTCGTGCCGAAGCCGAGCCGGGTCACGACGGGCAGTCGGTCGATGACCTGCTCCATCTGCAGCTCGAAGCCTGCGACGAACTCGGCGCGTGACACCTCGAGGCGCAGCTGCTCGAGCTTCGGCGGCGCCGACGCGAGCAACCCGACGAGCATGCGGCTGCGACACCCTTCGAGTTCGCGCAGCGCGGGCCGCACCGACTCGGCGAAGGGCGCGCGCGCGCCTTCGGGCAACAGCGGGCCGATGACGAGGCGCTCCACGCTCATCCACGCGTGGTGGTCGACGTCGGTCTCGTCGAACCAGTACGCGGTGTGCAGCAGCCCGCGGCGGAACTCCGAGAACTCCAGGTTGATGCCACGAGGAACCCACCGCGCGCCGTGCCGCTCGAGCAGGCTCGCGATGCGCTCACGCGCCGAGGGGCTGCCCTGCCCCCGCGCCTCCGCGAGCTGCAGCGCGATGAACTCGGCGCGCGGGTCGCCCTGCGCCTCGTAGAGCTCTCCCAACGAGAGCCGCAGCCCGTCGTCGTACGGAGACGCGGCGATGCGCTCGAGCAAGGCGAGCCTCGAGTCGGGGCGGCTCTTCGGCGCCGGGGGCGCGACGCTCAGCACCAGGCCCGACTCGATGGGCCGGTCGTAGACCTCTCCGCACGCCGAACACTCGAAGTGGTCTTCGCGAATCTGCCGCACGCGTTGGTTGAGACAGACCAGACAGAAGCTGACGTGCGAGGCGAAGAAGTCGACGCGTTTGGGCGCGACCCGACGGCGGTTCGCTTCGAGCCGCTCGGCCAGCGCCGCGCCATCGAGCTTCGGAAGCCCGCAGCGGTCGCAGCCCGACACCGGCACCGAGCGCGGCCCCGGCCCACGCTCGAGCCGCATGCCCTTGCACTCGGTGCAGCGTGAGGCGACGGGCCCGGGCGCGGCGGGAGCCACCGGCGGGTGACTGAGCACCAGCCGCGCAGTCTCGGGGGTGGCGACCGCGTCGAGCGCCTCGACCGGTGACTGGAACCGCTCGCCGCACGCACCGCACGAGAACGAAGCGCCATGTGCGACGAGCGCGGGCTCACGACAGATGGGGCAGACGAAACCCTCGGTCTCGGAAGTCGGCAACGAAGCGGCGCGGCGGCGAGAGACCAGGGCGGCGTCGAGGCGCGTCGCGCCGCAGTCACCGCACCCCGCGGCCGCGATGGAGACGGGCGCAGGGCCCCGCACGAGCACCAGCTGGTTGCAGCGCTGACACGTCGTCGTCATCGGCGGCGAGCGCGACGAGGCGCTCTTCGACTTCCCGGGTTCGGGGGGCTGCACGGGCGGTGGTGCGCTCGGCGGTTCTTTCCCCACGAGCCACAGCTCGCCGCAGCGGCCGCACTCGACAGGCGTTCCTTCGATGATGCCTTGACCGATGAACGAGGTGCCGCACGCCCTGCAGGTCAACCGCGTCTCGTCGGGTGGGCGGAAGTCGATGGCGAAGTGCTGGCCACACGAGCCGCACACCACGACGGTCTGGTCCGCGTGCGGCCCGGCGGGAAACGAGGTGCGGCACCGGGGGCACTCGACCCGCGCAGCTGGTGGTGTCGCGTCGGTCATCTCGCGCCGGGCATCATGGCCACGACGCAGACGTCATCACCAGCGCGTTCAATTCCACGTGATGGTCGCGGCGCCCGAGGCCTGCGCGGGCACCTGCACCCAGAACAGCTTCGAGCCGGCCGTCACGACGTAGCCATCGGCGGCGGCGTCGAGCTCGGCCTTCGAGCTGCGCTGCGAAAGCGCCTTGCCGTCGAGCGAGACCGAGGTGGGCGCAGTGTCGCTCCAGATCTGCACGAACGCGCCCCGCTTCACGGCGCCGAGCTTCACCTGCCCCTGGCGCACGGTGATGGCGTAGGAGTCGGCCTCGACGTCTTCGTAGACGGTGAAGCTCGTCTCGGTCGCGGCGGGCCACGTCAGCACGGTCGCCTTGCCTGCGTGGGCCGCGCTGCCGAGCCGCGTCGTCGCGTCCTTCACGTCGGCGACGATGACGGCGCCCTCCTTCACGAAGATGGGAATGCGGGTGCGGTCGGTGAAGTCGAGGTTGGCGAGCGTGCGGCCGCCCTCGAGCGGAGCGGCGCTCTCGTCCCACCACGAGAAGAAGCGCGCACCTTCGGGGAGCGCCACGTCGCGGCGGCCGGTGTCGTTCAGAATCGGCGCGACGAGAAAGCCGTTGCCGAGCAGGTAGCGGTAGTCGCCAGGCCACGCGCTCTCGGCGCCGAGCGGGCGAAGAATGACGTCACCCTGGCCGCGGTACGCCGCTTCACCCGTCGAGAAGAGGTACGGCCCGAGCTGCACGTGCAGCTTCGCCCAGTAGCGGTACAGCGCGACCGTCTCGTCGGCGCGCTCGGGCACCGTCCACGGCGTGAGGTTGCCGCGCCCGTGCAATTGCATGAAGGCCGACATCGCGCTCATCGCCGTCCACCGCGCGAAGTTCGTCTGGCTGAAGGGAATCTTGGGGCCCGTGACGTTCAGGTCGTCGACGTCGAGATAGCCGCCGAGGTCGGAGCCGACGGCGACGTAGCCCGCCTTCGCCGAGCGGAACATGTGGTCGAGCGCGTCTTCGAGGCCGACCCAGTCGCGCCGGTTGTCACCGACCCAGCCGATGGGCGCGTGCTCCTTTCGCGCGAAGAAGCGGCCGGGGTAGCCGTAGGAGCGGTCGTACGGGCGCACCATGGTGAGGAACTGATCGCCGCGAACCGAGCGCGCGTGGGTCAGGTAGTCCTCGTAGTAGGCCTCGGAGTACGCCTGCAGCGACTTGTCGCCCTGCTTCGTCTTCACCACCACGTCGGTGGCGGGCGTCGTCAGTTGGTTGCCTTCGCGCAGGTACTCTTCGCCGAAGTCCAGCTTCCAGCCGTCGATGACCTTGAGCACGCGCTCCTGTTTGGCGTGCCAGAACGTCTTCGCTTCGTCGTTGAAGAAGTCGATGCCGCCGCCGGTGCCCTTCCACCAGAAGTGGGTCTTGCCCTCGTTCACGAACAGGCCGCGGCGTTTGGCTTCGTTGAAGCCGTCGGCAGGGCCCGGGTACGTGTCGCCGCCCACCTCGACGTCGAGTGACGCGTCGTTGAGCATCTGGGTAATCCACAACACCGTGCGCACGTTGCGGCCGTGCAGGTTCGCCACCATGTCTTCGAAGTTGGGGTAGCGCGACTCGTTGGGAATGAAGGTGTTGTAGTTGGTCTCCCAGGGGCTATCGAGCACCACCACGCCGACGGGAATGTCGCGCTGCTCGAAGCCAGACACGAAGTCGAAGGTGTCGGCGCCGGTGCTGATGTCCTTCGAGATCCACGGTTGGTAGGCCCAGCGCGGCGTGAAGCCGAAGCGCTCGATGGGCGCGGGCTTCGGAGCCGGCGGCGTGCACGACGTGGCGACCGCGAGGACGAGCAGGAGGCGACGCATGCCGCCTTCATCGCTGCGAGCGTTCACGGGCGCAACCACCAGGCGTGTCAGCCAAAACAGACAAGAACGCCGGGCTCCCGTGAAGGAACCCGGCGCGTGAGACGCAGCCGAAAGCGAGCCTGAGGAGCGGCGAACTGAATGACTGCCGCCCTGCCGCGGCGACGTTGGCTCGCGAAGGCGAAGTCGAACTGGAAAGACGTGAGACGCAGCCGAAAGCGAGCCTGAGGAGCGGCGAACTGAATGACTGCCGCCCTGCCGCGGCGACGTTGGCGCGCGAAGGC
>JAEUJR010000855.1 GCA_016793585.1 Archangium sp. | reverse complement strand
CGCCGAGCGCCTGGGCCTCCACCCCGACAACCCCCAGGCGCTGCTCGAGAAGCTGTTCGCCGTGAAGGACTCCATCGACCGGCTGTTCACCGAGAACGAGGCCTCGAAGGCCTTCGGCAAGCTCGTCGGCTGGGACGCGCGCGGCTTCCGCAACCGCCCGATCGTCGTCGACATCGATCAAGGCAAGTTCAACCACGCGGTCACGCTCGAGTCGGTCACGAAGGAAAAGGTCACCTTCCGCGACCCGTACGGTGTGCTGCGTTCGATGGCCGCCGACGCGTTTCCCAAGGTGGCCGTGGCGATTCACCTGCCCACCGACGTGAAGCTCAACGGCGTCGGCTGACGCTGCGTCGTTGGTGAAGCAAGTTCCCCTGATTCTCCTGCTGCTGGCCGTCTCGTGCGGCCGCTGCCGGAGTGTGTCGATCGTCGACGCGGGTGCTCCTCTTTCTCGTGCGTGGCTCGAGGGCGAGGTCGAACCCGAGACGGGAACACCGAAACGCGGCGGAACGCTGGTCGTGCGCTCGATGGTCGAGCCCGTCACGCTCAATGGCATCGAAGGCGCGACGTCTCGAGACACGTGGACCCTGCGCATCACACGCAACCTCGTCACCGAGTCGTTGATCGCGATCGACCCGAAGACGCTGGTGTTGGTGCCGCAGCTCGCCGAGCGCTGGAGCGACTCCGACGATCACCGCACGACCACGTTCTGGCTTCGACATGACGCCCGGTTTCACGATGGCTCCCCGTTCAGCGCGAAAGACGTGATCGCGACCTTCGGCGCAGTGACGGACTCGGCCCGGCCAACCGGTGCGGTGCGGCAAGACTTTGGCGGCCTCGACGCCTTCCGTGCGCTTGACGACTTCACGGTCGAGCTCACCTGGCGCGAGCCCTCCCCGTTCGCGCTCAGACAGGTGGCAAAGTTGCCAATGCTCTCGGCGGCCCAACTGGCGGGTGACTGGGCTGCGATGGCGAAAGCTCCGCTCGGCACGGGGCCATATCGAATCGAACGCTGGGAGAAAGGCGTGCAGGTGACGCTCGCGCGCGTGGGCGACGCGTGGGTCGATCGCATCGTGTTTCGCTTCGTGAAGGACCACACCGTCGCAGCCGCCATGCTCGAGCGAGGCGAGTTCGATCTCATGACGACGGTGCAGCCGGTGCTGTGGCGCGCGCTCGAAGAGCCGAAGAACGTCTGGGCACAGAGCGGCTATCGACGGCTGGTCTCCATCGACAACAGCTACTCGTACATCGCGTGGAACGAAGCGCGGCCCATGTTTCAGGACGTGAAGGTGCGGCGCGGGCTCGCGCACCTCTATCCCTCCGCGTTGGTGCAGCGCTCGGTCGATCTTGGGCTCGAGTCACCGACGACGTGCCCGTACTGGGCGAGCGGCCCGCAGTGTGACCCGCAGGTGAAGCCGTACCCGCTCTCGGCGGAGACGGCTCGTGCGTACTTCGCCGACGCGGGGTTCGTCGGTGACGGCACTCGTGCGCGTGACGGCGTGCCGCTCTCATTCTCGTTTCTGGTGCCTTCGACCTCGGTGCGGCTCGGCAAGCTGGTGCCGCTCTTCCAGGAGCAGGCTCGCAGCGCAGGCGTCGACGTGCGCATCGAGACCGTCGACGTGGCGACGCTGAATGCTCGCGTGAACGCGCGCGACTTCGACGTCGTCTCGCGCGTGTGGACGGAGTCGGATCTCGAGAGCGATCAGTTCGGCACCTTCCATTCGTCGGCGCGCGATGGCGGCAGCAACTTCGTCGGCTACGAGAGCGCAGAGGCCGATCGGCTGATGGAGGCGATTCGCCGCGAGTGGGACGAGCCGAAGCGCCGCGAGCTCGAGCGGGCGTTGCATCGCGTGCTCTTCGCCGATCAGCCGTACCTCTTCATGACGTCACGACGCTCCCTCGATCTCGCGAAGCGCCGTGTGCACGGCCTCGAACCTTCGTTGCTCTGGTACGACCTGCGTCGCGTGTGGGTCGACGACTGACACGACGAAAATCTTGGCTGTCAAGCGACGCGCGCTCCGATCGAGTGCCTGCCCGGTGCGGGTGGATGCGCGATCGAGCCCCTGTGCCATACTCCAACGCGACGTCGCTGCCCTGAGCTTGCGCCACCGCGGTCCGACTCCGCGGCGGGGGAGACGCCGGAAACCTGGCCACGAACGCCTCACCTTGCCCGAGGACTGAAGGAATCCATGACGACAGCCTGGTCGCAGAAGATCGCGGCGCTGCAGAACAAGAAGGAATACGCCGAGCTCAATTGGGAGGGCAGCTTCGACGCCTACCTCGACATCGTTCGAGCCAACCCGCACGTCACGCGCACTTCGTATCAGCGCGTGTACGACATGATCTTGAGCTACGGCAAAACCGAATACATCGACAACAAGAAGCGGCTCATTCGCTACCACTTCTTCAGTGACGAGAAGAACGGCGCGCGTGACGCGGTCTTCGGCCTCGATGTTCCGCTCATGAAGTTGGTGAACGTGTTCAAGGCCGCCGCGCACGGCTACGGCGCCGAGAAGCGCGTCATTCTGCTGCACGGCCCCGTCGGTTCGTCGAAGTCGACGATCGCCCGCGTGCTCAAGCGAGGCCTCGAGGACTACTCGCGCACGCCCGAAGGCGCCGTGTACACGTTCTCGTGGCAGTTCGACGAGAAGCTCACGCTGGCCGATGGCTCGGTGCTGTCGGGTCGCGTGAAGTCGCCGCTGCACGAAGAGCCGCTCAAGCTGATTCCTTCTGATCTGCGGCCGAAGTTCTTCGCCGAGCTGGTGGCGGGCGAGAGCGGCTACACGATTCCCGAGCTGGGCGAGCTCAACCCGCACTGCCGCTTCATCTTCCAGAAGCTGCTGGCGCACTACGGCGGCGAGCTGGGCAAGGTGTACCAGCACGTGCGCGTGCACCGCATGGTGTTCTCCGAGAAGGATCGCGTCGGCATCGGCACGTTCCAGCCGAAGGACGAGAAGAACCAGGACTCGACCGAGCTCACGGGCGACATCAACTACCGGAAGATCGCCGAGTACGGCTCCGACTCCGACCCGCGCGCGTTCAACTTCGACGGTGAGTTCTGCGTCGCCAACCGAGGCCTCATCGAGTTCGTCGAAATGCTGAAGCTCGACGTGGCCTTCCTCTACGACCTGCTCGGCGCGACGCAGGAGCACCGCATCAAGCCGAAGAAGTTCCCGCAGACCGACATCGACGAAGTGATCATCGGCCACACGAACGAGCCCGAATTCAAGAAGCTCGAGTCGAACGAGTTCATGGAAGCGCTACGCGACCGAACCATCAAGATCGACATCCCGTACATCACGAAGCTGTCGGAAGAGATCAAGATCTACGAGAAGGAGTTCAACCCGCGGCGTATTCGCGGCAAACACATCGCTCCGCACACGCTCGAGATGGCAGCGATGTGGGCCGTGCTGACTCGCCTCGAAGAACCCAAGAAGCACAACCTGTCTGTCTTGCAGAAATTGAAGCTCTACAATGGCAAGACACTTCCGAACTTCACGGAAGACAACATCAAGGAACTCCGCAAGGAGTCGACGCGTGAAGGCCTCGAGGGCATCAGCCCCCGCTTCGTGCAGGACAAGGTCTCGAACGCGCTGGTGAGTGACAAGTCTGAGCTGTCGATCAACCCGTTCATGGTGCTCAACGAGCTCGAGGCCGGCCTCAAGGCACACTCGCTGATCTCCAATGAAGAGACGCGCAAGCGCTACCGCGAGCTGCTCGGCACGGTGAAGCAGGAATACGAAGACATCGTGAAGAACGAGGTGCAGCGCGCGATCTCGGCCGACGAAGAGGCCATCGCCAAGCTGTGCTCGAACTACATCGACAACGTGAAGGCCTATACGCAGAAAGAGAAGATCAAGAACAAGTACACGGGCCTGTACGAGGAGCCGGACGAGCGGCTCATGCGGTCGATCGAAGAGAAGATCGAGATTCCCGAGAGCCGAAAGGACGACTTCCGGCGCGAGATCATGAACTACATCGGCGCGCTCGCCATCGAAGGGAAGACCTTCAACTGGCGCACGAACGAGCGGCTGCAGAAGGCGCTCGAGCTGAAGCTGTTCGAGGATCAGAAGGACTCGATCAAGCTGAAGACGCTGGTGAGCTCGGTGGTCGATCGCGAGACGCAGGAGAAGATCGACATCGTGAAGTCACGGCTCATCAAGAACTTCGGGTACGACGAAGAGAGCGCCACCGACGTGCTCAACTTCGTCGCCAGCATCTTCGCGCGCGGTGACGCCAAGGAGTAATTCGTGGGCCTTCGCATCGACCAGGACCACACGCGCTTCAAGGCGATCGTCCGCGGGAAGATCAAACAGAACCTGCGCAAGTACGTGCAGCAGGGCGAGATGCTCGGCAAGAAGGGAAAGGAGTTCATCTCCATTCCCGTGCCGTTCATCGACGTGCCCCGCTTCAAGCACGGCTCGCGTCAGGGCGGCGTGGGTCAAGGCGAAGGCAACCCTGGCGATCAGATCGGCCAGGGGCAACCACAGCCCGGCGACGGCAACGGCAAAGCGGGTGAAGGCGAAGGCCAGCACGTGCTCGAGGTCGACGTCAGCCTCGAAGAGCTGGCGCAGATTCTGAGTGAGGAATTGCAGCTGCCCAACATCGAGAACAAGGGCAACGACAAGATCGTCACCACCCGAATCAAATAC
>JAEUJR010000721.1 GCA_016793585.1 Archangium sp. | reverse complement strand
CTCATGGTGCACATGACCGGCATGATCGGCTTCGTGCACGCGTACTACGTGCTGGGCCTGCGCCACGCCGAGGGGTGGATCGGCTACGGCGCCAAGATTCACGAAGCCCGGTTTCTCGCGCTGGCGAAGCCGGGCACCCCTGTCGTGCTCAAGGGCTGGGCGACGCGCAGCCGCCGCATGAACGACAACATCATGGTGCGCTACCAGTTCGAGTTCCGACAGGGCGACACCGTCATCTACACGGGCGATCAGACGGCCATGTGTGCGAAGGTGAAAGAAGGCGAAGAGCTGCCCGGCGAGCTGTGACGCGTCAGTGCGTGACGACCCAGCGGTCGTCCTGGGACCAGTAGCGCAGGCGCACCTGCTCCCTGGGGCCGAGCGTCACCTCGACCGGCGCCGGCTCCCCTTCGCCTTCGTCGCTGACCACCTCGTAGCTGCCGACGGGCAACGTGATTCGCGCTGGCAAGGTCACCGTCATGCTCCGCGGCCCTTTGATGCGCGCGCGAAGCGGCGAGCGGCAGTCCATACACATCAGAGACAACTGTCCTTCCCCTCGTGGTGCTTCGATGGGCGGCGTGGGCGTCGGGCGGGTGCGCATCACGACGAGCTCGACCATGAGCCCCACGGCGAGCAACGCCACCAGCCCCCACAGCAGTCGCGGCCGAGCCATCAACGAGCGCGGCGAGAGCGGCGCCAAGTTCGCCGGTGAGCGCACCTCGTCGAACACGCCGACGGGCTTCGCTGGCGTCTCGACGCGCGGCAGCTCGACCCGTTGCTGCGCGAACTCGATCGGCTTCGCGGAGCTGGCGGTCTGGCTCCGCTTTCCATCGATGAGGAACATCACCTCGGCGGCCGTCGAGGGCCGCGCCGTGACGTTCGAGGCGAGCAGCTGAACGACGAGGTCGTCGAGCCACGCCGGCACGTCGGGGCGAAGGCGTGACACCCGAGACACTCCGCCACGGAGAACGTTCACGAGGCGATCGGCCGCGCTCGAGCCAGGCACCGCAGGCCGCCCGGTCAAGAGCTCGAACGCGATGCAGCCGACCGCGAAGAGATCGGCGCGAGCGTCGACGGGCTGCCCTTCGACCTGCTCGGGCGCGACGAAGCCGGGAATGCCGATGTTCGCGCTCCCGGTGAGGGTGAGGTGCAGCTCGGGCGTGAGCGCGTTGGCCAACCAGAGGTCACGAATGCGCAGCTGCTTCGGCCCGGTCTCGTTCAGCTCGAGGCAGCCAGGTGACAACATGCGGTGCACGAGCCCATGTTGGTGCGCGGCCGAGAGTGCGGCGAGCAGCTGGTGGAGCAGCCCGATCGCGTCGTCGAACTGCATGGCGCGCCCACGCACGAAGCGCTCGAGCGTTGGGCCGTGAGGCGGCGCCATGGTGAGCCACAGGCGGCCGTCGGCGGTCTGCGCGACCTCGGTGATGGGAACGAAGGCGTCGTGCTCGACCGCAGCCGCGCGCGAGGCGCCACGGCGAAGGCGTTCGAACATGAGCTCACCGGACGCCGCTTCGGGCAACAGCAACAGTCGGGCACGCTGCCCGTTGGTGTCCACCGCCGACCAGGTGACGCCATACGGGCCCGCGTCGAGACGATCGACGAGCTCCCAGGCGCCGAGGTGCTGACCCTTCATCAGCCACCAAGCCTACGCGGCTTCACCACTTCGGCGGCGCGCAGCGTTGCTTCACACATCGCCCGGGCGCCTTCGCCCAGGTGCCATCGGGCCCTTCTCCGCACGCGGCCTTCGGCGCGCAGTGGGGTCGCCCTGACTCGAGCAACCGCTTCTGAGCCTGGTCCACGAACGCACGATTGACGGGTGTGGTGTCACAGCAGCCGAGGCTCACGAAGGTGCACTCGGCGTCTTTCGAGCAGCGGCCCCACTCGTCGGGCATCGACACCTTCTTCTCGTCTGCGACCGCGGGCAGGACGAACAGCAACGACAGCGCGAGGGCCTTCATGGCCGCACGATCAACCAAACAGCCCGAGCCGTGAAGGGGTGAAGTCGGGGAAGACGTCGCGGCGGCGAATTCCACTCGCGTCGAGACACTCCGACATCACCGAGCGCAGATCGATCGTGCTGCGCAGGTCACGCCCTTCGAACAGCTGCGTCAGGCCGGGCCAGTCGGCGATGACACGACCACCGGCGACCCCGCCACCGAGGACCAGCGACACCGAGGCCGTGCCGTGATCGGTTCCCCGCGTTCCATTCTCCTTCGCGGTGCGCCCGAACTCCGTCATCGTCAGCAGCGTCACGTCGGCCAGCCGCGGGCCGAGATCGATCGCGAACGCCGCCAGCGCCTCGGCGACCTCCTGCAGCTTGTTGGCGAGCTGGGCCTCCTGGCCGAGGTGCGTGTCGAAGCCGCCCAGTTCAGTCGCCGCGATCGAGAGCCCGACGTCGGCGTGAACGAGCCGGGTGATGTCCTGCAGCCGTCTCGCGAGCTGCGACTTCGGCCAGACGGCGCCG
>JAEUJR010000710.1 GCA_016793585.1 Archangium sp. | reverse complement strand
GTCATCGACGCCATCTCGGCGAAGGCCGGCGTGCGCGTGATTCCCCAGCTGGCGTCAGAGACCGAGATCTCGACCGCCATCGCCCGTCACTACAAAGGGCAGCACGTCGAGCCGAAGTCGTACTCGATGCGAAAGCGCGTGACGCACGAGCTGCCCGCAGCCGATGGCGGCAACCTGCCCGAGTCGGTGTTTCAGCTCGACCTGAAGGAGCCTCCAAAGCCGGGGGCGAGAGCTGCGGTCGGGGGCGTCGGGAGCCGGCCGCCCAGCGCCAACACCCTGCTCGACGAGATCCTCGGTGACGAGGCTTCCGCCACGCAGGAGGGCTTCCCCGAAGCCGAGCTGGTGCGACTCGACGCCTGCCGCCTCAATCAAGAGAAGGCCTCGACCATCATTCGCACGCTGAACGAGCTGCTCACCGAGAAGGGCTATTTGCCGAGAAGTTAACCGGCCGTCCTCGCTGGTGTTTTTGGCCCGAGAAACTCTGACTGGGCGCTCCCGTACGGATGTCAGCACGAGCTGGATTTTTCCCGGGAGTCGTCGACATGGTGCGCGTCGTTCTGTCCGCAGTGGTGGTCGTTGGAGCCGCAGGCTGTCTTCGCAATGACCCGGTGCCGACATTGCCCGAGAAGGTCGTCGCGCACTGCCGGTACACGAACCAGTTCGCCAAGCTCGAAGAGTGCCGCGACTACCTCGGCGAGTGGACCGAGAAGCAGGCGAAGGACGACTGCGCGGGGCAGCTGCTCAACGGCGAGCGCGCCGAGTTCGAGGTCGGCACGAAGTGCTCGTACCCGGCGATTCTCGGCTACTGCATTCTCGGCAGCGGCTCGACGTTCACGCGCATTCACCTGCCGGGCGACAAAGACTCGGCGTGCGCGTCGTCGGAGCGCGGCTGTGAGGTGTTCGGCGGCGGTCTGTTCGACCCCGCGCCCATCTGCGGCGGCAAGGTGACCGAAGGCGGAGGCACGGGCCTGCCGACCTTCGAGCCTCCAGTGCTGACCTGCAAAGACCCGATGCCGGGAGAGCCTGCTGGCAAGAGCGCCAACGGGCAGGTCTGCACGTGGGAGATGATCAGCGGCGCGACCGAGCCGAACCGCCACTTCGAGAACTACGGCAGCTGCGACCGCGTGCGCACGCAGCGACCCTACAACCCCGCGCCGACGAACAAAGAAGCGACCCGCGACGACCCGCGCATGAACGACCCGACCTACCGCGCCGAGGTGGAGTGGGTGCGCAAGGAGATCGAAGCGACCGCGTGCGTGTGCTGCCACAAGTCGACGGCGCCGAAGGGCCCCTCGAACTGGTACGTCGACCAGCCGGGCAACTTCATCAACGGCTTCTACGACCGCGGGTTGGCGATGGGCGCGGGGTGGATCAACAGCGTCGGCTTCGGCGCGTACCCTCCCGAGCAGAACAACGGCTTCTCACGTTCGACGCCAGACCGGCCGGAAGACTCGGCGTTCGTGACGACCGACCCCGCGCGCATGAAGCGGTTCTTCGAGGCCGAGCTGATGCTGCGTGGCCGCAACCGCGCCGAGTACATGGGCATCTACGGCGCAGGCCCGCTCGATGATCAACGCTTCTTCGTGCCGAAGCCCTGCGAGAACGGTGAAGGCGTCGACGAGACGGGCACCATCAACTGGGTCGGTGGCAAGGCGCGCTACCTCTACGTGATGGAGAAGGGCACCACGAGCCCGGGCGCTCCGCCGAACCTCGATCTGCCGGCCGGCGTGTTGTGGCGCTTCGACGTACCGCCGACCGCGAAACAGGGCCTCGAGCCGGGCACCGTGAAGTACGGCGTCGTGCCCGAGGGTACGACGCAGAAGTTCCCCGCGAGCGGGTCTCCGGCTGCGCTGGTGAGCGGCCGTGAGTACTACCTGAGCGTGCTGCAGGACATCGCGTTTCCTGCGACGCGGTGTGTGTTCACGGCGAAGTGAGCGTCACGGCAGGTTCGTCACGGGTCGTTCCGCTGGCATCGGGAGCGGCGGAGAGGAGACGCGAGAGAACTTCTTGAGCGCGATGCTCTTCTGAAACCACTGGTCCGCCTTCGCCTGCTGCCCCATCGCCTGACACGCCTCACCGAGCGCCCGGTACAAGTCAGCGAGCTCGGCCTCGGTGGCAGCGACGCCGGGCTCCAACATCGCCTGCGCTACGTTCGGGTGGCCCTGGTGGATCAGCTCGGCAGCGGCAGCGCGAAGAGACGCCCGACCCTGCACGGCGTTCTCGTGAGCGCACGCCGGTAACACAGCGAGCACAAGGGCGACGACGAAGGGTTTGAATCGCATCAAGAAGCTCCCGGGCATTGGAGCCCGTGAAGAGGGCAGCCCTGCTCTTGAACCGGCATGCCGAGCGCCGCGAAAAAGGCGACCACGGCCCCTGCGCCCTGCTCCTCCGCGAACGCAGGCGCGATCGACTCGAGCACCGAGAGCGCCTCGACGGCCCTCGTCGGGTCTTGCATCGCGCTGATGGGCATTCGACGGAGCGAGACGACCGCTTCAGCGAGGAGCTGCGCGGGGGCACGCTGTGTCGCGAGCACTCGACGCCCGCTCGGGCACACGAACAGGCTCAAGGTGTTGAGCGCCTCCGCGATTGCCTTCGACGACGTTGCAGGGTTCATGGGTCAGCGCCTTCCCGTGGGCCGCACCCGCAACCCCTCACCATCGCAGTCGAGACAGGTGAAGGCGCGGCCCTCGTCCCAGGCGGCGCGCTCGCCACCGGGCACGCACGACAGACACACCTCGCGCTCGCACGACGAACACCGCGCCACCGTCGCCGTCTGCTGGCACCGCGAACACGGCTGCGCCTCGTCATCGAGGGGCTGTGGTTCGGGCTCGACAGTGGTTTCGTCGGGGTCTCCAGTCGAGCCGAGGTGATGCTCGGGAAGCTCGACGGGGCTCTCGTTCCAGATGACGCCTTCGTCCGCGTCGACCGCGTCGAGGAAGGGCTCGTCGTCTTCGACGTCATCGTCGGCGAACCCACCGGGCAACACGCGCGGTTGTTCAGGCTCGGGGACGAAGACGAAGCCTTCGGAGCTGTCGTTCACGCTGTCTTCGAACCACTCCTCGTACTCGCCCTCCTCGTCTTCCTCCTCGCCCTCGTCTTCGTCCTCTTCGTCGCGCGGCGGTCGCAACGCCCGCTCGGTGAACATCACGAGCCGCTCGCCTGCGCTCAACGGAGCGCCCAGCACCAGCGTGGTCGAAGCGAAGTCGAGCGCGGTCACCAGGCGCTCGAGCACACCCCAGCCCGGGTCGAAGCCGAGCAGCCCCTCGATCACGTCGCGCACCACCCGGTCTCGAAACGACGCGCTCTCGTCTCGTCGCGCGATGGGCCGGTTGCGCACTCCGGGCGCGCTCACGTGCGGGCCGAGGCTCTCGCTCGAGATGGAGCGGTTCGAATCAGACAGACACACCGACGCGACGTCGAGGCCGCGGTCACGCTTGGCGAGCTGACGCGCCACCGCCCCCGGCACGACCTGCACGTCACCCGTCCCCAGCAGCCGCGCCACCGTCACCTCGGCGCCGTCGAGTTGAACCGTCGCGTGCTGCACGGCGACGCGCTGGGCTCCGCTGGTGGTGGCACACGCGACGATCGCCTCACGCAGCGCCGCCGGCAGCCCACCGCGAATGATCAGCAACGACTGCTCGAGCTGCGAGAGCCACGGCACCAGGCCCGGCCCGTCGAGGGCGTTGATGGCCCGAACGAGGGTGGTGCCTGGTCTGCGGGCCTCGATCAGCCGCGGCAGGCCGTCACGCACGGTCGCCTCCACGACGAGCTCGCCGACGTTGCCCAGCTGATGAAGCGTGGGCTCCAGCGCCTCCATGCGCACCTGGTTCTCTGGCTGGTACCGGTTCGAGAGGTCGAGCAGCAGCTCGAGCCGTTCGAGCGAAGGCAGCCGGCGCACGGCCTCGACGATCGCCTTGCTGGCGTACACGACCTCGACCGCTCTCAGCGCGGGAGCGGGGCCCAGCGTGAACTGCTCCAGCGGCCCCAGCCGTTCGAGCCGCAGCGTCTCGAGCCGCGGCAGCCAGCGCGTCAGCTCGCTGAGGTCGACGTTCGCCGCTTCACGTCTCGGGTCGAGCACGATCTCCAGCCGCCGCCACGGCAGCGGCCGCGCGACGGCGCGACTCCACCGCGCGAGCTCCTCCACCGACCCGGGAACGAGCCGGGCGCGATCGAGCACCGTCGCCGATGGGTGGTGGAGCAGCGCCTCGAAGTCGGAGAACTCGAGGGCCGACGACATCGACAACACGCCACGGCGAAGCACCGGTGCCTCGCGCACCACCCCACGCGCGTGCAGCGTTCTCAGCGCAGGCGGCGTCAGCTCGGCCCGGAGCCGATCGGTGCCTGCGACGGCTTCCTGCAGGGCACGTGTTGGCCTGGCCTCCCGCTCGAGCATCAACGACATGAGCGCGCCGCGAGGGCTGCCGTTCACCTCGAGCCA
>JAEUJR010000707.1 GCA_016793585.1 Archangium sp. | reverse complement strand
ACAGAAGATCGAGGCGAAGCGCGCGCAGCTGCAGGCGTTCGTCGACCGGTTCCAGGCGAAGGCGAGCAAGGCCGCGCAGGCGCAGTCGAAGATGAAGCAGCTCGCGAAGATGGAGACGGTAGAGGTGCACCGTGAGCGCGCGACGGTGGGCTTCACCTTTCCGCCCACGACTCCACCCGGGCGTGACGTGGTGAAGCTGTCGGGCATCAAGAAGGCGTTCGGCGAACACGTCGTCTACGACGGGCTCGATGCGCTGCTGCTCCGTGGGCAGCGGGTCGCGGTGACCGGCCTCAACGGCGCGGGCAAGACGACGCTCCTGAAGCTGCTGACGGGGGAGCTCGAGGCCGACGCCGGCACCGTGACGCTGGGGCACAACGTGCAGCTCGGGTACTACGCGCAGCACCACGCCGACACGCTCGACAGAAGCCGGACCATTCTCGAAGAGATCATGGAGCTCGTGCCCGACAAGCCGCAGTCGTACGTGCGCAGCGTGCTTGGTGCCTTTCTCTTCTCGGGTGACGACGTCGACAAGAAGATCGGCGTGCTCTCGGGTGGCGAGCGGGCCCGCGTGGCGTTGGCGCGGTTGCTCGTGAAGCCGGCGAACCTGCTCGTGATGGACGAGCCCACGAACCACCTCGATCTCGACTCGTCGGAAGCGCTCATCGAGGCGCTCGAGGACTACGACGGCACGTTGATCTTCGTGTCGCACAACCGCTCGTTCCTCGACACGCTGGCGACGCACATCTGGGACGTGCGCGATCGCAAGCTGGTGCCGTTCATGGGCTCGATGTCGGAGTACCTGGCGAAGCTCGACATCGAGGCGAAGGAGCGCGCTGAGTCTGGGCAGCTGAACACCTCGTCAGCGCCGGCGGGTGGCGGGAAGCCGTCGAGCGAGAAGGAGCGCAAACGGCTCGAGGCCGAGGCACGTCAGGAGCGGAGCAAGAAGCTGAACCCGCTCAAGAAGGAGCTGGAGAAGCTCGAGGCCCGCATCGCGCAGCTCGAGGCCGAGCAGAAGGTGCGTGAGGCGCAATTGGCCGATGCCGAGTTCGCGAAAGACTACGGCGCGTCGGGGCCGGTGTTTGCCGCGCATCGCGAGGCCGCGCAGGAGCTCGAGCAGGCGCTCGCCCGGTGGGAAGTCGTGGGCTCGGAGATCTCAGCGCTGGGTTGATTCAGTACTCGCGGGGGTAGCCAAGCTCGCGCTGACTGCGAATGGCCAGAACCACGACTCGGTTCTTCGCATGGTCGATCGCGTACAGGGCGAGGTAGCCGCGCGAGCCCCTGCCGATCACCAGCTCCCGTCGGTTCTCTTTGACGGGTCGCCCGATGAACGGGTGCTTTCTCAGCATTCCAAGCGCCTCGGTGATCTCTCGCAGTCGATCCGCGGGATCGGACACCTCGTGCTCGAGAAGGTGCTCGGCAATCCGATTGAGATCGTCGGCGACGCCGTCGTCGTACGCGAGGGTCAGCACGAGATCACTTGTTCAGTCGACGTGCGACCGGGCGCTTCGTCTTCTTCCCCCGCACTTTGGCGAGGACCCACAGGTTCACTTCGCCCGCGGGAATCGCCTTGCCGGTGCGCTCGTACTCAGCCCAGCGTTCATCGGCGACACGGTGGAACTCGGCCTCGGCTTCGGCTTGCTGAACGGTCTTTGCCAGCGCGTCGACCATGAAGGCGTGCGGAGACTTGCCCTCTCGTTCCGCAGCGGTCGCAATGCGCGCCCGGAGTTCTTTGTCGAGACGAATGGTTGTCGTCATACGATTGAATTGTAGCACAAGTGTGCTGCACGGGAGGCGCCATGGACTCGCTCGAGCTGTTCGCCGTCGCCGGTGCCGACCTCTTCGAGTGCGCCCAGATCGTCGGCGCCGCGCTTGGCGTCGAACTCCGTCGCGAACCGTCGAGGTCATCAGGCGGCTGGTGGTACGCCGTCCAGGTCAGCCATGTCTCGCTGCTGCTCCGGCCCAACGAGCACCCGGCACGCTCGTTTCTGTTTCACGAGTCAGGGAGGACCCGCTTCTGCTGCTCGCTTCCGGAAACGAGCTGAGTTCGCTTCATCGCGCGTTGACCGAACGAGGCTCGGGACGTGTCATCTTTCTGAAGCGTGAACCGCTCGAACCGCCGAACTGAGCCCTCACCGATCGTCGATGATCGCGCGCACCGCCTGCAGCGCGGGAATTCCCGTGACGCCGCCGCCACCGTGGGTCGCAGACGACGCCTGATACAGCCCGCGAATCGGCGTTCGAAAATCGGCGAAGCCCGGAGCTGGCCGCATGTGGAAGAGCTGCGAGACCGACAGCTCTCCGTGGAAGATGTTGCCGCCGACGAGCCCGTAGTCGCGCTCCATCTCGTGCGGGCCGATCACCTGGCGATGCAGAATCGACGACGTGAACCCGGGCGCGACCGCTTCGACGCGCGCGATCACCCGATCGGCGTAGGCGCTCAGCTCGGCATCATTCGGCGTCTTCGCCCACGTGCTCGGCACCCACTGCGTGAACATCGAGATGACGTGTTTGCCCTCGGGCGCGAGCGTCTTGTCGAACACCGACGGAATGCAGATGTCGGCGAAGGGCTTTCGCGCCGCAGTGCCGCTCACCGCGTCTTGAAACGACGCTTCGAGCTCGTCGAGCGACTCCGCGAGCACGATCGTGCCGCCATGCACTTCGGGGTCGAAGCCCTTCTTCGCGGTGAACTCGGGCAGCCGATCGACCGCGACGTTCACCTTCACCGTGCCGGAGCGTGACTTCCACCGCTCCATCGACTGCGCGAACTCGACCGGCAGGTGCTTTCGCTCGAGCAGCTTCAAGAACGCGATCTGCGGGTGACACGTCAGCACCACCGTGTCGGCGTCGAACTCGTCGCCATTCGTGAGCGCGACGCCCACTGCGCGACCAGCTTTGACGATCACGCGATCGACGGGAGCCTCGGTCTTCACGACCACACCCAGCGCCTCACACGCCTTGCGCATCGCCTGCGTCACCGCGCCCATTCCGCCTTCGGGAAAGCCCCACGCGCCCGACGGAGCGCCCTGGCCGATGTCACCGAGTTTGTGGTGCGCCATCACGTACGCCGTACCCGGACTTCGCGGCCCCGCCCAGGTGCCGATGACGCCCGACACCGCCATCACGCCTCGCACGCGTGGGTGTTCGAACCAGTCCTCCAGCACGTCGGCCACCGATGACGTCAGCAACCGCGTCACGTCGCCCACCTGCTGAACGTTCAACCCGCGCAGCCGCCACGCGAGTGAGGCGAGCTCCATCAAGTCGCCCGGCGCCTTCGAGCCCACCTTCGGCGGCACGGTGCTCAAGAGCGGGCCCAGCACGCCAGCGAGCGAGCCCAGCCACGCGTCCCACCGCTCCATCGCGTCGGCGTCGGCCTTCGAGAACTTCGAGAGCTCGGCGTGGCGTCGTTTCGAATCAGCCGGCAGCTGCAGCGCCGTTCCATCGGCCGCGGGCGCGAAGTAGCCGTGCTGCGGAAACACCTTGTAGCCGTGCCGCTCGAGCTCCAGCTCCTTCACGATCGTCGGAGGCAGCAGGCTCACCACGTACGAGAGCGCCGTCACCTTGTAGTCGGGGCCGAAGGGCATCTCGGTGATCGCGGCTCCGCCCACGACGCTCTTCTTCTCGAGCACACAGACCTTGAAGCCCCGCTTCGCGAGCAGCCCTGCGGTGACGAGCCCGTTGTGCCCGCCGCCGATCACCACCACGTCGAATCGATGCGCGACCGCCATGCGGCGACGCCTAGCACGCACCAAAGACGACGGCCGGCTCCCCGTGAGGAGAACCGGCCGCGTCACTTCACGTCGCTGTCGAATCAGGCCCGAATTTCGGGGTTCGCCGCGTCGGGCGCCTTGGGCGCGATCGAGAAGGGCGACTTCTCGAGCACGGTCTCGAGCACCTCGTCGATCTTCGAGACGAAGAAGAACTGCAGCTCGTTGCGAACGACCTCGGGCACTTCGATGAGGTCCTTCTTGTTCTTCTCGCACATCACCACGCGCTTGATGCCTGCGCGGTGGGCGCCGAGCACCTTCTCGCGAATGCCGCCGACAGGGCCGACGATGCCGCGCAGGGTGATCTCACCGGTCATCGCGGTGTCGGCGCGCACGGGAATGCCCGTGTAGAGCGACGTCATGGCCGAGATGATCGCGATGCCGGCCGAGGGGCCGTCCTTGGGCGTGGCGCCGTCGGGGAAGTGGAGGTGCATGTCCACCTTCTCGAACGAGCCCGCGTTCAGGTTCATGCGCTCGGCGTTCGCGCGCAGCCACGAGAAGGCCGTGGTCGCCGACTCCTTCATCACGTCACCGAGCTGACCGGTGAGGGTGATCGACCCCTTGCCCGGCATCTTGGTGGCTTCGATGAAGAGAATGTCTCCGAAGCCCAGCGGCGTGTAATAGAGGCCGACCGACACGCCCTGCTGCGACACGCGCTCTGCGACGTTCAGCTCGTGACGCTTGGGCCCCAGGATCGTCTCTGCGCGGCCGGCATCGATCACCTGCTTCTCGGTCTTGCCCGAGGCCACGTCGACGGCGACGGCGCGGGCCAGCTCGGCGATGCGGCGCTCGAGGTTACGAACACCCGGCTCGATGGCGTAGCTCGTGATCACCTTGTCCAGACCATCCTTGGTGAGCTCGAACTGATCGACCGTGATGCCGTGGTCCTTCACCTGCTTGGGGATCAGGTGGTTGCGCGCGATGTGCTCCTTCTCGATGAACGTGTACGAGCTCATCTCGATGATCTCCATGCGGTCGCGGAGCGGCGCAGGAATCGTGTCGAGCCGGTTCGCGGTCGCGATGAACATGACCTTCGAGAGATCGAACGGCACGTCGAGGTAGTGATCCGAGAACGTGTGGTTCTGTTCGGGGTCGAGCACCTCGAGGAGCGCGGCCGACGGGTCGCCACGGAAGTCGGCGCCGAGCTTGTCGATCTCGTCGAGCAGCATGAGCGGGTTGCGGGTGCCGGCCTTCTTCATCTGCTGAATGAACCGGCCGGGCAGGGCGCCCACGTACGTGCGGCGGTGACCGCGCACTTCGGCTTCGTCACGCACGCCACCAAGGGCGAGGCGCACGAACTTGCGGCCGACGGCCTTGGCGATCGACTGACCGAGCGAGGTCTTACCGACACCCGGCGGCCCCACCAGGCAGAGGATCGGGCCCTTCATGTCGTTCTTCAGCTTTCGAACGGCCAGGTACTCGAGCATGCGCTTCTTCACGCGCTCGATGCCGTAGTGGTCGAACTCGAGCTGCTTGCGGGCGTTCTCGATGTCGAGGTTGTCCTCGGTCATCTTGTTCCACGGCAGATCGGCGATCCAATCGAGGTAGGT
>JAEUJR010000525.1 GCA_016793585.1 Archangium sp. | reverse complement strand
CACCACCACGAGTGCAGCAACTGCAACTGCAACGGGAGCTGCGCATGAACTACGACATCGTTCTCTGCGGCGTGGGTGGGCAGGGCGTTCTCTCGACCGCGTACGTGATCGATCACGCGGCGGTCGATGCGGGGCTCTTCTTCAAGCAGCCCGAGATTCACGGCATGTCTCAGCGGGGAGGCGCGGTCTCGGCCCAGGTGCGCATCGCCGACGAGCCGGTCTCGAGCGATCTCATCTCGAGCGGCAGCGCGAAGGCGGTGCTCTCGGTCGAGCCGATGGAGAGCCTGCGCTACCTGTCGCTGCTCGCGAAAGATGGCTGGGTGTTCACCGACGTCACGCCGCTCAAGAACATCGCGGAGTACCCCGACACCGCGAAGCTGTACGAGGTCCTGTTCAGCCTGCCGCACGTGGTGGCCGTCGACGCGACGCGGCTGGCGGCGAAGGCGGGCGCGAGCAAGGCGCAGAACATGGTGGTGCTGGGGGCGGCCGCGTCGCACCTGCCGTTCTCGGTGGAGTCGCTCGAGAAGAACATCACGGTGCTCTTCCAGGCGAAGGGGGAGCGGGTCGTCGCCTCGAACCTGAAGGCGTTTCGCATGGGCCGGGCGGCGAGTGAGTTCGGCACGGCGCTGATCCTGAGAGGCGTGAAGCCGGCGATCGCGGCGCGCGTGGTGGCGAGGCTCGACTTCGACGCAGCTCCGGTGCCGTCAGAGGTCGTGGTGGCGTGGTCAAAGCGGCTGCTCGCTGAAGATGGGGCGACCGTGGCCGCCAACGTGTTCGCGTCTCGCGACGTGCTCGGGCTCGATCCATCGATTCCCGCGAAGTTGGGCTGAACGATGTCGGCGATCGGGCTGCTGAAGACGCTGTGTCAGGAGACGCTGGCGAAGGGCGCCTCCGTTCTCACCGAGCCCGAGCTGTATCGAGTGCTCTCGGCGGCGGGGCTCCCGGTTCCCGATCACGAGGTGCTGCAGGCGGGTGCCTCGTCGGCGCTGGCCGGGCGCGTGGTGGTGAAGGTCGTCTCGCGCGACATTCTTCACAAGAGCGATGTCGGCGGCGTGAAGTTCGTCGACGCGAGCGAGGTGACTCCCGAGTTTCTGGCTGCGTTCACGAAAGACGTCTCGGCGCGGTGGGCGGAAGCGCACGGCCGAACGCCTTCGCTCGAAGGAACGCTCGTCATGCGGCGGGTGGAGTTCGACAGGGGCCGCACGGGTGCCGAGGTGATCGTCGGCTTGCGCCACAGTCGAGACCTGGGCTTCGTCGGAATGATCGGCCTCGGCGGCGTCAAGACCGAACTCTTCGGCTCACGGTTGCCGCGTCGTGAGGCTGCGGCGCTGTTCGCACCGGGAGACGACGACGGCGCGATGCGCGAGCTGCGGCAGACGATCGTCTATCGCGATCTCGCGGGCCAGCTGCGAGGATGCACGAAGCTGGTCGACGACGCGAGCTGGTTGAAGCTGATCGGGTTTCTCTCTGCGGTGGCGCGGGAGTTCTCTCCGGTTGGGGTCGATGGTGCTCCCGCGATCGAGGAGCTCGAGTTCAATCCATTCCTGGTCGATTCGAGTGGACGACTCGTTCCAGTCGATGGGCTCGCGCGTGTGACGAGGGCAGTGGCCGAGGGACCGCGTCCACCGGTCGCGAAGCTGAAGCACTTCTTCGAGCCGAAGTCGGTGTGCGTGGCCGGCGTCTCGTCGAAGGGCGTGAACATGGGGCGCATCATTCTGCGCAACCTGTTGCGTGATGGGTTCTCAACGGACCAGCTCACGGTGCTGAAGCCCGGCGACTCCGAGATCGATGGCGTGAAGTGCGTCGCGGGGGCGGCCGAGCTTCCAACGCGCGTCGACCTCGCTGTGCTCGCCGTCTCGGCGAACGCCGTTCCCGAGCTCATGCAGGGCCTCGTGCAGCACCAGAAGGCCGAGGCCATGATCGTGATCCCCGGCGGCATGGCCGAGAAGGAGGGCGGCGCAGAGAAGCAGCGAGCGCTCGAGGCCGAGCTCAGCCGTGCGCGCTCGACGCCGTGGGGTGGGCCGGTGGTGTGCGGCCCGAACTCCATGGGCGTCGTCTCGGTGCCCGGCCACTACGACACGACCTTCATTCCCGCTCACAAGCTGCCACCACGTGATGGGCGCGTGCGCAACCTCGCGTTCATCAGCCAGAGCGGAGCGTTCACGATCACCCGCGGCAGTCACCTCGAGCAGCTCGTGCCCCGGTATCTCGTGAGCGCGGGCAATCAGGCCGATCTCGGCGTGTCGGATTTCGTCTCGTACGTCGCGAACGATCCCCAGGTGCAGGTGATCGCGGCATACGTCGAGGGCTTCAAGGCGGGTGATGGCTCGCGATTCATCGAAGCGGCGAAGCGGGCGAAGGCGCTCGGCAAGACGGTGGTGCTCTACAAGGGCGGACGGTCGCCTGAAGGGCAGGGCACTGCGGCGGGGCATACGGCGGCGATCGCGGGTGACTACCGCGCGCTCTGGCATCTCGCGCGCGCGGCGGGCGTCATCGGGACGGAGTCGTTCTCGTCGTTCGAAGGCGTGGTGCGCGTCGCGTGTGCGCTCGCCGGCCGAGCTCGTGGGACTCGCGTCATGTTGATGAGCAACGCTGGCTTCGAGGTCGTCGGCATGGCCGATCAGCTGCGCGGCGAGACGCATGGGCTGGAGCTCGCGTCATTGAGCGCCAGCACGAAGGAGCGTGTGAAAGCCGCGCTCACCCGGTGCAAGGTGGACGAGCTGGTCGACGTGAAGAACCCGCTCGATGTCACGCCCTCTGCTCCCGATTCGGCGCACCTCGAGATCGCGCGCGCCGTGTTGGAGGAGCCGAACGTCGATGCGCTCGTGATCGGTGTCGTGCCCATGTCTCCGTCGCTTGCGTCACTGGGACCCGATGCAGACCCGAAGGAGTCGATCGCCGCCGCCGAGAGTCTTGCGCGAACGCTGCCGGGGCTGTTCGCCGAGACCAGGAAGCCGCTCATCGCCATCGTCGATGCAGGGCGAATCTACGACCCGCTCGTGAAGGCGCTCGAGAACGGTGGGCTGCCGGTCTTCCGTCGCGCTGATGAGGCCGTCATGGCGCTCGGCGTGTGGGCGTGTGGTTGACGCGGCTCATCGGCAGATGACGGCGCATTCCCTGATCGCGCTGCGATAGGACTCGCACTCCTCAATCGCGACGCCTCGGCACTCTGGCGTGTACGCATAGGTCCTTTGCCACGATCGTTCGCACCCCTGACGGCAGCGCTCGGCTGCAGACGGCACCGCGCGCACAGCCAGGGTCGCGAGGATCGCGAGGACCACGAGGAACACTGCAACCCACAGAAGCCGGGGCCTGCGTGGTACTGCCCGAAGCGCCGCCGTGTTCCATTCAAGCAGCGAGACGTCAGCGCCCCAGGCGCGCGAGAGCTGCTCCAGGGCCTCGTTCTGGAGCGCGCCCGTCAGCTCTGGCTCACCCGGGAGCGGCGTGCCCTCTTTCGAGAAGCGGCCATCGATGTCGCTGAGTTGCCGAACCACCGCGCCATCGCGATAGACGGCGCACAGTCGAACGTCACGCTTCGTGTTGTTCTCGAACGAGAGCGCGAGGCCACGCGCTTTCGACAGCTCGCTGGCCAGCGCTCCCAACCCAGCCTGAAACCCGAACACATAGAGCCATTCATTGCTGGCGACGAGGTACAGCGTTCCATCGTCGCGGGTGCAGGCAGCGCGAACTTCGTCGTGACCGAGCCGCGAAGGGCGCAGGCCTTTCCCTTTCGCCAACGAGGGCGGCACGGCGTCGAGTGAGCCGGGCGTCGCAACCCACGACAGGTCTGAGAGTTCATGCGTCTGCATCTGGCGTCCTCAGCTCAGCGCCTCGACGACGGTGCGGTTCTGCGCCTCGAGGCCGACCGAAATTCGCAGCCCCTCGAGCGGAGGAATCGGCCGAACGATCACACCCTTCGCCTTCAGCTTCGCGTCCGCGGTCTTCCACCCATCACCGGGGAACCGCGCGAGCACGAAGTTCGCTCCCGAGGGCAGCACCTCGATGCCACGCGATGAGAGCTCCGTCGCGAGCCACGGCCGCCAGTGTTGGTTGTGATCGATCGAGCGCCGAACGTGAGCGGTGTCGGCCAACGCAGCCACCGCCGCCGCCTGCGACGGAGCCGTCACCGGAAAGATGAACCGCGCGCGCCGAAGCATGGTGATCGTGTCGGGGTCCGCGTGCATCCACCCGACGCGCAGACCGGCCAGCGCGTACAGCTTCGAAAACGTGCGCAACACCACGACGCGGCCGCGGTGCTTCGTCACGTACTGCAGGCCCGCGTCGTAGGCGGGATCCTCCAGGTACTCCGCGTACGCCGAGTCGAGCACCAGCATCACGCGCTCGGGCAGCCCGGCCACCAGCTTCGCCACCGCCTGACGATCGACCCACGTGCCGGTCGGGTTGTTCGGGTTCGCGAGGAAGACCAGCTTCGTGCGCTCCGTCACTGCTGCCAGCAAAGCCTCGACGTCAGCCGTGAAGTTCGGAGCTGCCGAAGTCACCACCGTCGCTCCAGCCGCGTTGGCGAAGATGCCGAACATCGGAAAGCTGAACTTCGGCATCAGCACTTCATCGCCCGGCCCTGCGTACGTGCGGCAGAGCACTTCGATGAGAGACTCCGAGCCCGTGCCGCACATGATCCACGTCGGATCGAGCCCGTGCTTCTTCGCGATCGCCTCGTTCAGCGCGACGGTGTCGGCGTCGGGGTAGAGGTGCACGTTGGTCGCAGCCGATCGCGCCGCCTCGATCGCCGCGTCACTTGGCCCGAGCGGAGACTCGTTCGCCGCCAGCACCGCCGGGTGCGCGAAGTTCGGGAGCGTCATGTCTCCCGCGACGTAGTTGGCGATCTGCAGGATCCCGGGGCGCGGCGTGGGTTTCATGTTCGAGGCGTACACCCAGTCGGGGGAATCACGCTTTGTCTCGATCAAGCGCCCGGCGAGCGGTGCGCGGGTAACTTCGGAGGAACCTCGAGATTCGCTCGGGAGCATCGGCTGGCGGCGCGACGAGGATGAAGAGCTCGCGGTCTTCCCACCGCACCTCGCAGCCGAGCAGTTCGGCCAACTCCTGGTCGAAGCGGTCGAAGTGCCCGAGGTTCACCCTGAGCTCCTCGTCCGCCCACGACGGCGGGCAGAAGTTGAACATCAACGTGCTCAGGGTGGGCTCCGGTTGGCCCCATACGAGCGCTGCTTCATCGCCAGGAGCGAACCCTTCGATCGTGACTCGCGCTGCGCCGTTCATCGCCCAACCATACGGTGGAGTCCGGAATGGTCTCTCTGGCAGGCAAGGGCCGGGAAGTGACCGTGCTCGAGGGCATGCGCGCGGTGTCGAGCGCGAGCCGTGCGCCGACGACTCCCGTGGCGATCGATGCGTCTCCTGCGTTCGTCGAGGCGGTCGCTCAGTTCGATCGTGAACGAACCGGAGTGGAGCAGCTGATCGTGCTCGCGAGACCTGCCGACGCCGCGACGCTGTGGCATCTGCTGCCGGTCGCGCCGGCCGATCGCCGCCCAGCCGTGTTCGCGATGCTTCGCGCCATGGTGCGGGCGCCCGAGTCACTCACCGTCGAAGGCACCACCGACGCGAACTCACCGGCCATGCAGCAGTGGTTCGCCAGCATCATCGCCAGCCGCTGAGGGCTCATCCCAGCTGCGATCGTGCAGCCCAGCGGCCTTCCCAGCCTCCATGAGTGATGCACAGAGCCGGTTGAGTGCGACGACCTCTTGCAGCCGGGCCTCGACTGCCTCGGGTGACATGTCGACCTCAGGCCTCTTCATCTTCTCGCTGTTCGAGGGTGACGACATCGCTCTGGTCCTTCGTTCGGCTCGACAGTCGTTTCATCGCAATCAGGCCCGATCTCGAGAGGAGAGACAAGCGTCGCCCTCTCCAGTCGATGACCTCGCGGAGCGCCCAGGCAGGGCCGTAGCTGGCCGAGACCTCGAGCACGTCGGTGGTCACGTGGCTGCCGTCGCTCACCTTCGTGGCACGGAAGAGGGTCTGCGGCGTCGGCGTCTTCACGCCAAGTGGAATCGGCCCCGCGCGAAGCGTGAAGCCTGCGCGTGCTGCTGCACCGAGTGCGTTCTCGACGGCCTCGGCCGGGACCAGCAAATCGATGTCCTTTGTCGCGCGGGGATGGCCGTGAATCGCGAGGGCCAGGCCTCCGCACAGGGCGTAGGGAACCGACGCCTGGTTGAGTGCATCGACCAGCAGCTCGAGCTCGGCGACGAGGTCAATGACGGGGGCGGTCACTGGCGCATCATCCCAGAAACGACACAGGCCGTGCCCACCGAAGCGGACACGGCCCGTGAACGATGCAGCCGCGAAACCGCTTACGCCTGCGCGGCCTCGCCCTGCACGACGACCTTCACCTTCGAGTGAACGTCGCGGTGGAGACGGAGCTCCACGTCGAACGTGCCCACCGTGCGGATCGGCTCCGGCAGGTGGATCACGCGGCGGTCGAACTTGTGACCCTGCGCCGCCAGCGCCTCGGCGACGTCGAGCGCGGTGACCGAGCCGAAGAGCTTGTCCTGCTCGCCGACCTTGCGCGTCACGGTGACCGTCACGCCGTCGAGCTTCTTGCCAGCCTCTTCAGCGACCGACTTCAGCTTCGCCTGACGAACCGCGATGACTGCCTTCTCGTGGTCGAGCTGGCGAATGTTGGCCGCCGACGCGAGCATCGCGAGGTTGCGCGGCAACAGGTAGTTGCGCGCGTAGCCGTTCTTCACGTTCACGACCTCGCCCGAGTTGCCGAGGTTGTACACATCCTCACGGAGAATGAGCTTCATGGGGTGTGTTCCTTTCAGGCCGCGAGGACGAGGTAGGGAATCAGCGCCAGGCCGCGGGCCTGCTTGACCGCCTTGGCGATCGCGCGCTGGTGCTTCGAGCAGTTGCCCGAAATGCGGCGGGGAATGATCTTGCCGCGCTCGGTGACGAAGTACTTGAGGGTCGACTGATCCTTGAAGTCGACGATGATCTTCTTGTCGGCGCAGAAGCGGCAGACCTTCCTGCGCGCGAAGCCACGACCACCGCGCTTCTCTTCGCCGTCTCCACGGTCGCCACGATCACCGCGATCGCCGCCACCCTTGCCGCTCTTCTCTCCGTAGTTCTTTTCCATGGTGTCGAAGTCCTTTCGGCTCAGCCGGGGGTGATGTCGTCGTCGTAGCTGCCATCGACGTCGGCGTTGAAGTCTTCACGCTCGGCACCGCCGAACGGCTTGTTGTCGTCGACGTCGCCGGCGAGCTTCAGGTCTTCCTGCGCCTGACGCGACTCGGGGTCGATGTGCTCGGCGAGACGCTTCGACATGTAGCGGCTGACCTCGTCGAAGTTGCGCAGGTTGCGCTCGACTTCGGCGACCATGCTCGGCTTCCCGAGGTAGTGCGCGTGCAGGTAGATCGCGCGCGGCTGCTTCGCCACCGGGTACATCGTCTTCTTCTTGCCCCAGATGGTGAAGCGCAAGAACTTGCCGCCTTCACGACCCACGATGCCGCGAACCTTCTCCTTCACCTTCTCGACGGTGTCGTCGGTGAGATCCGGCTTCACGAGGAAGACGGTCTCGTACTCGCGCAAGAAGCTTGCGCTCTTCGATGCTTCGGCCATGTGTTTTCTCCCCACGGGTTCTGCCCACCGGCAACAGCCCGATGAGCGGGGATAACGGAGCGTTTGACGGCTCCGGTTCTGTCGGAAGTGACAGAGGCCGGTGCGCTTATGTGGGGCTCCCCCGGGAGTCAACTGCGGTGCCCAAAATGTCAGCTTCCCGCTCTGGGCGTCTTTTTCGCGGCGCGTTGGCTCAGCCCGTGGAGTCGCCAGGACCCACGTGGTATCGGCGCCGCACTTTGCCGTTCCTGGGAGGGAATCGTCTCATGCACGCACCACGACTCGTGGCCTTCGCGGCCGCGCTGACGTCGCTCTTCGCTTTCGCGCAGACCGATGACGGCGGCATGGCTGTCGCTCCGGCCGCTGCCAACCCCGGCGGCGCCGACGCGCCCGGAGAGATCATTCGCCAGGGCTTCGACGGCCCCGACGCTGGAGACGCGGTTCCCGAGCCGTGGCAGCAGACCGCGCCTGTGCCTGAGCAGCCGGCGACGCCCGAAGAGCCGACGAAGAAGGAAGAGACCTCATCGGGCCTCGACATCACGGCCGCCCTCGCGGCCTCGGCGCGCATCTCGTACGAGGGCGCCACGCCGTTTCCGCTCGACGACAAGAGCAGCCCCACCACCATCGCGCCGTTGATGACGCGGGTTCGTGTGACGCCTGAGATCCACCTCAAGGGCTTCGGGCTCATCGGCGAGGCCGACACGGCCAGCGGCGCGATCATCGGCACGCCCTCGAAGACGCTGGTCGGCGATCGCGTGCCGTACCCGGCCATCTCGGCGCTCGACCTGCGCAAGCTGTACCTCGAGTACAAGTGGAACTCCGGCGCCTTCCGCGTCGGTCTGCAGACGCAGTCGTGGGGCCTGGGCATGCTGGCCAACGACGGCGCGAAAGACCCCGAGGCCGGCGACTTCGGCCAACAGCAGTTCGGCAACACGACCTACCGCGCGCTGCTCGCTGTGCGCCCGCTCTTCAACCTCGGCGGCACGTTCAAGGCCTTCGAGACGGCGCTCGCGGCCGACCTCATCAACCGCGACAACCTGAGCGAGTTCTCGCGTGGTGATCGCGCGTTTCAGGGCGTGCTGGCGCTGCGCTTCAACAAAGACCCCGAGAACAACTTCGGCATCTATGGCGTGTACCGCGCGCAGACGAACGTGAACGTCACCGACGGCGGCAAGCAGACCAACGTCTTCGTCGTCGACGCAGCCGGCAAGTGGGAGTTCTTCAAGCGCCGCAACCGCGCCCTCAAAGTCGGCTTCGAGGCGCTCACCATCAACGGCACCACCACGCAGGCCCGCAACGAGAACGCGGCGCTGCTCAAGGTGCAGCAGTTCGGCGCGGCGGCGAAGGTCTCGTACAAGGCCAACCGCCTCACGCTGCTCGCCGACTGGGGCTTCGCCTCGGGCGATCAGAACCCGGGCGACGATCGACTCGAGAACTTCCGCTTCGATCGCGACTTCAAGGTCGGCCTGGTGCTGTTCGATCACGTGATGGCGTACCAGTCGGCTCGCTCCAGCGTGCGCGCGTCTGACCCCAACCTCGTGGGCATCGCTCCCGAAGGCGCCGATCTGCTGGGCACCGCGGGCAGCATCACGGGCGTCTGGTACCTCTTCCCTCGCGTCAAGTACGGCCTCTTCGACTGGCTCGACGTGTACGGCGGCCCCCTCTTCGCGTTCAGCACGGCGCGCCTGGCCGACCCGTTCAACACGCGCATCGGCGGCGGTACCGCCATCAACTCGCTCGGCGGCCGGCCTGGGCTCTACATGGGCACCGAGGTCGATCTCGGCGTGCAGGCGCGCTACCGCCCGATTCCCGAGCTGCTCATCAC
>JAEUJR010000672.1 GCA_016793585.1 Archangium sp. | reverse complement strand
GTCGCGGTGGTCGGCAGTGAAGAGCAGGCTCCGGCGCTGCTCAACCTCAAGACGGTCGGAAAACTGTTCGGCATGCCGGCGCTGCCGGTGACGCCGTACGGCCTGCCGTTTCCCCTGCCTGCGAAGTACCGCATCTATTTCGGAGAGCCGCTCACCTTCACCGGCCGCGCCGACGACGAAGACGCCGAGCTCGAGAAGCGGGTGAAGGTGGTGAAGGCGACGATTCAGGCGATGCTCGAGAAGGGCCTGTCGGAGCGAAAAGGAGTCTTCTTTTGAGCGGCGATGGGGTGGTGCTGGTGACGGGCATCTCGGGCAACCTGGGCCGCGTCGTGGCGAAGCTGCTCCACCGCACCGAGCGCGTGGCGGGCATCGATCGCCGGCCGTTCATCGGCAAACCGAAAGACGTCGAGCACTTTCAGATCGACCTGCGCAAGAAGAAGACCGACGACGTCTTCCGCAAGCTGCCCATCAAGGCCATCGTGCACATGGGCATCATGCATGACCCGCGCATGAGCGCGGAGGACCACCACAGCTTCAACGTGCTGGGCACCACCCGAATCCTCGACTGCGCGGCGAAGTTCGGCGTGAAGAAGCTCGTCGTGCTCTCGAGCGCGAACGTCTACGGCCCGTCACCCGACAACTCGAACTTCCTCTCGGAAGAGGCGCCGTTGATGGCGGCCAGCCGGTTTCCCTCGGTGCGCGATCTCATCGAGGTCGACATGCTCGCGCACGGCTTCTTCTGGCGACAGCCGAGCGTCGAGACGGTGGTGCTGCGGCCCGTGCACATCGTCGGCCCCACCATCAAGAACGCGCCGTCGAACTACCTGCGCCTCAAGCGCCCGATGACGCTGATGGGCTTCGACCCGATGGTGCAGCTCATTCACATGCACGACGTGGGCGCCGCGCTCGTCGAGGCGCTCAAGCCCGGCCTCAAGGGCGTCTACAACGTCACCGGCCCCGGAGAAGTGCCGCTCTCGTCGTGCTTCAAAGAGCTCGGCGCCAGGCCGATTCCCGTGCCGCACCCGATCGCGCGCGGCCTCGTGTCGTCACTCTTCAAGTACCGGCTCGCGAGTTATCCCCCCGAAGAGCTCGACCACATTCAGTTCCTCTGCATGGTCGACGGCGGTCGATGGCGCAGAGAAACCCACTGGCAGCCCGCGTTCTCGATTCGTGAGACCATTCGCGGCGTGCTCTCAGACCTCACCTGATCCACATCGCTTTTCGTGGGACCATGACGCGCCTGTCACGATCGGTCGGCGGCATGTCGCAGTCTTTCGTGATGCGCCTCGCCTAAGTCGATGATCTTCCGACGAGAATGGAAGATCTCCTCCATGGCACCGGTGTTGCTCAGTAATCCGTTCGGTAAGGGGGTTCCATAGGGGAACTCCCGACGCCCGTCGCCTCGGCCGGCCCCGAGACGACGGGCGCTTTTTTTTCTGCGGTGGTGTTCGTCGAGGCGCTGCGGCCTCCGTAACCATCGGCTCCGTGCGGTGCGTATCAGCGGCGATGACAGCCCTGGCGTTGCCGTGGGATGCCGCGTTCGCGATGGCCGAGCCGGTGCCCGACTCCGATGAAGGCCTGATGGCGCGCTTCCAGCGTGGAGAGCGCGCTGCGTTCGACGCGCTCTTCCGCCGCCACGCCGCCGCGCTCACCAGCTACCTCACGCGCATCACTGGCAGCGCCGCGGCCGCAGAAGACGCCGTGCAGCTCACGTTTCTCTCGGTCGTGCGCTCGCGCGATCAGTTTCGAAGCGGCTCGAAGGTGAAGCCGTGGCTCTACGCCATCGCCTCGAACGCCGCGCGCGACCGCCACCGCCGCACGAAGCGCGAACAGCCGACCGCCGACGACCCCGTCGAGGCCGGGCTCGACGCCGTTCACGGTGACGCCGGCCTGCGCCGCAGGTTGCTCGACGCGCTCCAGCAGCTGCCCGAGGCGCAGCGTGAGGCCGTGGTGCTGCACCGCCTCGAGGGCTGGAGCTTCGCGGAGATCGCCGAGGCCGTCGGCGCGAACGAGACCGCCGTGAAGGTGAGGGCCTTTCGTGGCACCCAGGTGCTGCGGGAGCTGCTCAAAGACGTCTGGGAGTTCGAATCATGAGCGCACCGCACCCGTTTGGTTCGCCGCCGCCGCCGCCGTCGCTGCCGCCCGAGCTCGAGGCGCGGCTGTCGGCGTCGCTCGCCGCCGAGCTCGAGGCGCCGCAGAAGCCGTGGTGGCGAGAGGCGGTGCTGTTCGTGGTCGCCTCGGTCGCGTTGTTCACCTGCGGCTGCTTCGTGTTCAACTCGCAGCTGGCGCCGTCGGCCGTCGCCTCCAGCGTGTGGATGCAGTCGCTCTCGTTGCTGGTGGTCGCGCTCATCGCTGGGGTCGCCGCGCTCGCGCCGTGGCCGCAGCGCACCGCCCGCCCGTGGCTGCTGGGGGGCCTCGTCGCGGGTTCGGTGCTGGTGACGCAGCTGCTCTCGATGGAGTTCGGCGCCTTCTCGTTCCACCTCGGCTGTTTTGGCTGGGAGCTCGTCTGCTCGGCCCTTCCGGCCACGCTCGCGATTCTGGCCGCGCGGCAGCACGCGCCGCGGCTCTCACGCGCGATGGTGCTGGGCTGGGCGGCGGGCACGACCTCGCTCGCCGTCATGCAGCTCAAATGCCCCCACCGCGACGCCGGTCATCTGCTGCTCTTTCACGTGACGCCGCTGTTGCTCGTCGTGGCGGCCACGATGCTCGCGCGGCGGCGTGTGTCGACCGCCAGCTACGCGCCGTGAACGGCTCACGTGCCGGCGTCGGCCTCGGCGCTGGGCTTCTCGGGGGCGGGCTTCAGATCGGGAAAGGGCCCTTCGTCCTGGCTCTCGAGCCACCACTTGCCTTCGCGCCACACGAAGACGTTCGTCACCGTCACGGTCTTCTCGACGTTCGACGGCAGGCGGTACCAGCTGATGCGCGAGACGACCTCGGCGACGCCGTCTGAAGAGATCTTCGCGTCTTCGAGCTCGAAGTTGGTGACGAACAGGTCTTTCTCGTCGCCGCCTTTCGAGCGCTCCTTGACGAACACGGCGCGCCGCTCGGGCACGATCAGTTCGGCCGCGCCGCGAAAGTCCTTCCACCGCGCGCGCTGGTGAAACGCCTCGATGGCGGGCTTGAGCTCTTCGACGTCGGGTTTCGCGCGAATGCCCGCGCAGGAGAGCAGGAGCAACAGGCATGAAGCGACCGTTCGCATGGCCGGGCAGGGTACCACCCGCGATCGGTCAGGCCAGTTGATGGCCGGTGATTGAGCAGTGGCCGCCCGCGCCGGGAAGGGTATGTTTCCGCGGCTGATTCGCCCCGTTTCCGACGAGCGCCCATGTCGAAGTCGATGGTTGAGAAGTACGAGCAGATGCTCTCGCAGGACCCCACGTCGACGGTGTTCGTCGAACTCGCGCGGGCGTACCTGGACAAAGGCGAGAACGACAAGGCCATCGAGGTCTGCAAGCAGGGGTGTAGCCACCACCCGTCGTCCGTCGCGGGTCGCGTGTTGTGGGGCAAGGGCCTCATCAACAGCGGCAAGGCCGCCGAGGCGATGCAGCAGTTCGACGCCGCGGTGAACATCGATAAAGAGAACCCGCACGCGTACAACCTGATCAGCGAAGTGCTGCTGCGAAAGGGGCTGTACCGCTCGGCGCTCCCGATTCTGCGCAAGGCCTCGGCGCTGCAGCCGAACGACAACCGCATCAAGCAGTGGCTCGAGCAGGCCCGCACCGCGCTCGCCGGCGGGCCCGCGCCGGTGCTGTACGACGAGACGTCGGTGAACACGAAGGCGCTCGCCGAGCAGCAGCAGCCGCAGGCGCCCATCGCCGTCGCGCCGGCCCCCGCGCCCGAGCCCGTGACGGCGGTCGCTCCCGTCGTCGCCGAGCCGGCCGCAAGACCGAGCGGGCCTCGTGCGCGCCCAGCGCCGCCCGTCGCCGAGGCTCCCGCGCCTGCGGCGAAGCCGAGCGGCCCGCGCGCGCGACCTGCTGCTGAGCCACCACCCCCGCCCACGCCCACCGGTGAAGTGCCGCAGGCAGACCCCGACGTGTTCGCGGCGTGCACCCCGGCGAAGGCCGACCCGCGCGCCGAGCCCACGGTGCTGATGTCGGCCTACACGCCCGACGCGCCCGTCGGCGGCCGGCCCACCCTCGAGGTGCCGACGCAGACCTCGCAGATTCCCGAGGCGTGGCCGTCGGCGCCACGCTCGATGGATCACAAGCCGGGCCCGCCCGTTCCCACGATGGAGCTGCCGATGGTGCCCGGCGCCGCGGCGGCGAACCCCGACGACAACCGCCCGACGATGGAGATCCCCGTCGCGGTCGGCACGCTCACGCCCAGCAGCGAGAACCTGCCGATGGTGATGGGCTCGATGGAGGAGCGCTCGTCGACCGCCGAGCTTCCGTTGCAGGCGCCCGTCGCCGAGGCACCAGACCCGTTCGCCGCGCTCACCGGGCGCAGCGAATCGACCGAGACGTTCCGCGGGTTGACCAGCACGTTCCAGGCGCTGCAGGAGGCCGAAGCCGCGCCGCTGCCCGTGCCGCTGGGGCCGCCCGTGCCGCCCAGCCCGAGCGACCCGTCGATGCCGTCGATCATTCCGTCGGCCGAGCTGCAGCTGCCGGCCTCGGTGCCCGCCGACCCCGCGAAGAACGCGCTGCTCGACGACGTGGTGTCGGCCCAGAGCGAGATTCCCACGAGCGAGTTCCGCATGCCTGGCATGAACCCGGGCGTGGTGGGGGGCGCTCCGCCGGTGTTGGCGCCGGTGGCGTCGTCGGGTGGTGGCGGGTTGCTCGACGAGATTCCCGATTCGCCGCTCGAGCCGCCCTCGGCCCTCGAAGCGCCGCGCGTCGAGTTCTCGACGCAGGCCACCGAGGCCATCGCGAAGGAGTACGAGCGCGAGCTGCGCGAGAAGCTGACCGCGAAGCAGCAGGAGAAGACGTTCTTCCAGAAGCACGGGCTCAAGCTCGGGGTCGCGGCCGTCGTGCTGGTCGTCGGCATCGCGCTCGCGACCTCGTTCATCGTCACCCGGCAGAAACACGGCGGTGAGAACCTCGAGACCGCGCTCGCCAAGGGCCTCGTCGCCATCAACGCCGACACGAAGGAGCAGTACACGCTGGGGCTTGCGGCGCTCGAGCAGGCGCTCTCGATGGACGAGTCGAACGTCGACGCGTGGGGCAACATCGCGCTCGCGAAGGCGATTCTGTACGCGGAGCACGGCGGCGCGCTCGCCGACCGTGAAGCGGCGCGCGCGGCCATGGAGAAGCCGAAGGTTCGTGAAGCGCACCCCGAGCTCGGCATCGTCGTCGACTACCTCACGGCCGACGCGGCCGAGCTGGCCGGTCGACGGCAGCAGCTGCTCAGCTCGGATCTCAACCAGAGCGTCGTCGAAGCGCAGGCCGGCCGCGTGCTGCTCGCCGACAAGAAGCTCGAAGACGCCTTCAAGCATCTGCAGAAGGCCACCGAGCTCAACAGCCGCAACCTGCGCGCCCTCGTCGCGCTCGGCGAGTACTACCTGGTGTCGGAAGACTACGAGAGCGCGGCGCGCATTCTCTCGACGGCCGAGACGCTCTCGAAGTTCCACCCGCAGCGGGTGATGGGCCTCGCCGAAGCGCGCCTCGAGCTGGGCCGTGAAGCGAACGAAGCGCTGGGCGATCTCGAAGGGCTGCCCGCCAACGCAGCCGTGCCCGAGGCGCTCAAGGGCCGCTACGCGCTGTTGCTGGGCCGCGCACAGTCGGCCGCCGGCAAACATGACGAAGCCGCGAAGACGCTCACCGAGGGCCTCGCGGCGAACAAGGACCTCGCCTTCGAGTTCCAGATGGCGCTCGGCATGGCGGGGCGAAACGCGGGCCGTATGGCCGAGGCCCAGAAGGCCTACGACGAGGCCATCAAGGTGCGGCCCAAGAGCGAAGAGGCGAAGGAGGGTCTGGGCCGCGTATTGCTCGCCCGCAGCCGCGAGAAGGAGCTGCTCGAGCGCCTCAAAGGCGAAGCCGATCAGCGGAAGATCGCCCTGGTGCGTGGCATCGCCGCGGCGCGCATCGAAGACAACCGCCGCGCCCGCGCCGAGCTCGATCGCACCCGCGTCAACGGCAAGTACCCGGCCGAGGCCGTGGTGTACCTCGCCCTCATCGACGCCGCGGAAGAGGGCGGCGACAAGGCGCTGCAGGCGCTCGAGAAGCTCGTCACCACCACCAAGCGCAACAAGGCCACCGCGCAGATCGCGCTCGCCCGCGTGTACATGAAGCGCAACGAGCTGACGAAGGCCCGCGCCCAGCTCGAAGAGGCCGCGCGCGACCCGCAGGACTACGAAGCCAACGCGCTGCTCGGGCAGCTCTACCTCGAGGCCGTCGACATGGGCGTGCCCGCCGAGACCGCGCTCGCGCCGCTGCAGAAGGCCGTCGAGCGCAACGGCAGCCACGGGCCCTCACGCCACCTGCTCACCCGCACCTATCTCGCGCTGGGTCAGCTGCCCGAGGCCACGAAGCAGGTCGAGTCGTGGACGGCGGACAACCCGACCAGCGAAGACGCGTGGACCGACGCCGCCTTCGTCTACCTGCACACGGGCCGCCTCAAAGACGCCGAGGCCGCCATCGCCAAGGGCGTGAAGCCCGACTCCGACGACGTGCTCGCGTTTCGCGTCAAGGCGCAGGTGCTCTTCGCCCGCGGAGACGCCCGCAACGCCTTCGCCTCGCTCGAGCGCGCCAACAAGCTGAACCCGAAAGACGCCGAGACGTTCTGCGAGATCGGCAACGCCTTCGTGCGCCAGGGCAACACCGACACGGCCATCAAGGCCTACGAAGCAGCGCGCCGTGAGAACGCGAAGGTGCTCTGCGGCCTCGTCGGGCCCCACCACGCGAAGCCCACCGCGAAGGGCGCCCGGCCAACCCCCAAAGAAGAGCTGCTCGCGTTGCAGAAGCAGGCGTTCTCGATCTGGGACAAGGCCCTCGTCGACGCCTCGCTGGCGCGCGTGCTGCTCGAAGAGCGCGACCTGAAGAACGCGCTCGAGATGGCCGAGAGCGCGACCCGCACCGACCCCTTCTCGGCCCCGGCGTGGTTCGCCATGGCCGAGGTGGCGCGCAAGCAGAAGAACGAAGCGAAGGCGCTCGAGAGCTACGGCAAGGCGGCCGAGTACGATCAGTCGTGGTCGGCGGCCCGGCTCGCGTACGCCGACGCGCTCATGCGCACTGGTGGCGACGGCGCGAAGCAGGCGTTGCCCGAGTACGAAGCGGTGCTGGGGCTCTCGCAGAACGAGGCCGATCTCGCCCGCGTGAAGAAGGTCGTCACCGCGCTCAAGAAGCAGCTCAAGTGAGCGAGCCGTCGGAGCAGCCCCAGGAAGCGGCGATTCCCGTCTTCCGCATCAGCTTCGCGAACGCGACGTTGCTCGCGGGCGGGTACCTGTTCGTCGGCGCCGTCGTCGAGGGCATTCGGCGCACCTTCAACCCTCGGTGGGCCGAGCAGCTCTCGTGGTCGATGGAGTCGTTCCCCGCGGGCATTCTGCGCACGGTCGGGTTGTTGAACCCGCTGCGCGACGCCTACGCCGCCGGCACGCTGAAAGAGACGCACGTGCGGCTCATCTACGCCGGCTCGGTGGTGCTCACCGTCTATGCCATCGGGCTGGGCGTGGGCCTGGTGATGTGGCTGATGATGCGCGGCCGCCGCCAGCCTCAGAGCCAGTGACGCAGCTGAAACGCGAACCACGACAGCAGGCGGCGCACCAGGCCATAGCCCTTCACCGTCTGGTGCGTGATGCGCTCGCAGTGCGCGAGGTCGTCGAGGAAGAGTGACTCCATCGCGCGCCCGAAGTCGGGGTCGACGACGACGGCGTTCACCTCGAGGTTCTGCCGCAGCGACAACGAGTCGAGGTTCGAGCTGCCGACGGTGG
>JAEUJR010000670.1 GCA_016793585.1 Archangium sp. | reverse complement strand
TGGTCTTCGACCCAATCGCGGAAAAACAGATCATCGACCCCCATCGTGAGGGCCCCGTCGTCGTACTTGAGCGGCACCAGCTGCTGCAGCTGGGTGACCACGAACGACTGCCCGTCACGACGAAGCACGTCGAGAGCGTTCTCCCAGAGATTCCGTGCGGTTGGCGTCGACTCGGCCTTTTCGACGAAAGCGGACAAAGACGTGACCCCTCACCAGAAACGGAAGCAGACGCTGGAAGGTCGATGCTCTTACCGATGGGGTTTTCTGTGATCAAGAACGAAAGAGAACCATCAGAGAACCCAACGAGTTAGCGCTGCGTCTGGCGCTTGTGGAAGACCGCCTCGCGGTGGGGGTTTCGTTTTGCGGAAGGCGGCCACGAAACATGACTGTCTGTACGTGCTCGTGCAAAACGAGGCAGACACCACTCTGATGCAGCCTGACTGCTTTCCCACAGGGTCGGCTGGGTATCGGCGGCGAGTTGTCCACAACCCCACAAGGTTCTCCACAGGGCGCGGCACGGGTTGTTCACAATGACTCGAAGTGAGCGGCTTCCCTCTGTGCCGAAAATCGCTGCATCGCGCCGGACCGCAGGGTGTCTTCCGTCGCATGTGGCGATGGCTGGTGTTGGGTCTGGTGCTGAGCGCATGTCGTGAGCGCGCGGTGAACATGGTGGTCGACACGGCGCTGGTGGTGACGCCGTCGCGTGTCGACTTCGAGCAGGTCTTCGCCTGCCTTCGTCTTCGGTTCATCAGAGCGAGGCGACGCGCTCGACCGTCCACCACGAGGCGAGGAGCACGAGGGCGACGCCACCGACGGGCACGAGCGCGCGGGGATACCAGCGGGTCGTGCGCACGAGGAAGGCGAGCGGCACGAAGCACGCGACGATGGCGAGCTGCCCAGCTTCGACGCCGAGGTTGAAGCCCAGCACCGACGCCCACAGCTGCCCGCCCGACGCGCCGAGGTCTGCGAGCGCCGACACGAAGCCGAAGCCGTGCAGCAGCCCCAGGCCGAACGCGAGCGTCCACCGGCCCTCGGTCACCACGGGGAACACCGTGTTCAGCGCCGCGAGCACCACCGACACCGCGATGGCCACCTCGACGTACGAGGGGTTCGGCGCGAGCACGCCGAAGGCCGACAAGCCCAGCGTGATGGAGTGCGCCACCGTGAAGGCCGTCACCACCTGCGTCACCTCGACGAGCGTTCCCTTGAGCGTCTCTTTCGCGACCCACTGCTTCGCGTCGCGCTTGAGCACCGACGGCAGCAGCAACGCGAAGATGAAGCAGAGGTGATCCCAGCCGATGGAGATGTGGTGCAGCCCCTCGGTGAACGCGGTGAACGTCTGCCGTGAGAGGGGCGGCGGCGTGAGGTCGAGCGTGCGCGTCGTCTGCGTGGAAGAGAACGCGACCCACTCACCGGCTCCGGCTCGCAGCAGGCCGCGGTGCTGAGCGTCGACGTCGAAGAGCAGCCGGTAGGTCGCGTCGACGCGGGTGACGTCAGCGGCACACGTGGCCTGCATCGGCCACCGCACGTACACGCCGTCGGAGTGACGGATGAGCGAGAGCGCCCCGAGCGTCATCGGGCACGGTCTTCCGTCTTGCGCGAGCTGCACGCCGTTGCCGAGGGTCGCGCTCACCTTTGCCGCGTGCTCCGTCACTTCGCCCCACGTGATGGCGCCATCACCGTTGGAGTCGAGGCCCATCGCCGAGTCGAGGTCGCGCACCGAGACGTCGAGGGTGCCTTCGAGCCGCGAACCGTTCGCGGAGAGCGCCCAGTACGCATCGGAGCCCTTGTGCGCGAGCGCGCTGGTGCTGAGCAAGGCGAGCACGAGCGTGAGAAGGTGCCCAGTTCGACTCCGCCTGCGCGAGCCAGATTCGCCGGAGCGGGTTCGTCTCACGGAATCGACTCCACCGCGGCCGCCAGCGTGCGGAAGTGTGGAGCCTGGAAGCCCGTCTTCTTCATCCACTCGAGGGCCGGAGCCGCCGCGGCGCGGTCCTTGTTGGCGAGCGCGGCCTCGAGGAGCACGCGCACGTCGGCGGGCTCCTTCTGAACCGCGAAGTTGGCGACCGCGAGCTGCAACGCCTTCGGCGCGTCACCCTCGACGCGCAGCGCGTAGCGTGACTCCTCCCGGCGATGCACGGTGTCGCCACGTCGGCGGCTCGCTTCGACGTTCGCAGCCAGCCGCTCGAGCAGCTCGGGCGCGTGCTTCGACCCGGCAGCCTTCGCGGCCAGCGCGTACTCGAGCAGCTCGGCGTCGTTCAGCTCGGCCCGCCCTTCGAAGAGCGCGACCGCCTGGGCCGGCTTCGCGGCCTCGGTGAACACCGAGGCGAGCAACAACCGCGAGTAGGTGTCGGCGTCGTCGGCTGCGAGCGCGCCCTGCAGCGCGATGACTGCTTCGTCGCTCTTGCCCGCCCACACGAGCGTCTCGCCCAGAATCGACAGCAGCCACCCTCGCAGCGGCGACGCCTTCGAGGTTCGTTCGAGCGCGGCCTTCAGCAACGTCACCGCCGCGTCGGCCTTGCCGCGAATCGAGAGCAGCGGCGCCAGACACGCAGCGGCCACCGCGTCTTCCACCTGGCCGCGCAGCTTCATGCACTGCGGCTCCACCTCGTCGTAGCGCGCGAGCACCGTCAGCACCGTCGCGCGCGTGAGCTGGGCCTGCACGTCGAGCGGGTCGGCTGCGAGTACGTCGAGGTCGACGAGCGCGCCGTCGAAGTCGTGCAGGCTCTGCTTGATGGTCGCGCGCATGAGCCGCACCGCAGGAATCGGCGCGGGCTCGTTCCACCATGGCGCGAGCACCGCCTGGGCCTGACCGAGCAGCCGCGGGTCTCCACCCCGTTTGCGTGACTCGGCGATGAGCGACTTCGCGGCTTCGGCAGCCTGCGGCGCGTCGAGGTGCTCGCGCGCGATTCGTTTCGTCGTCACCTGCTCGACGACGACGTCAGGCGACTTCGGGGTGAACGGCGCGCCGACCGAGGGCTTCGGCAGCAACAACAGCACGCCCGTCACCGTGAGCGTTCCCACCAGCGCCAGCAGCGTCGTTCGGTTCACGCCGGCTTTTCGGGAGTCACCCCGGGTTGGATTGCGGAAGGCTCAGAGGCGGTCGAACGCCGCCAGCACCGCGTCGACGCTCTCTTTCTTCGCGTCGGAGCGCACCACCAGCTCGAGCACCGACTTCTTCTTCGCCTTCGACTGCCAGCCCGACACCTTGCCGCGCACGGCGGCGATCTCTGCCGCTCCTCGCGTCGCCTGCTCGAGGGTGGGGAACTCGCAGACCGTCGCCATCATGCCGTCGGGTGACGTGGCGGTGCCGCAGTAGAGCGCCAACACCGTTCTTCCCAGCACTTGCTGCTGCGCTTCGAACGGCACCTTCGAGGCCTCGACGACCTGTTCGAGGCTGATGGTCTCGGCGTCTTTCAAACGCGAGTCGGCCTCGGCCTGGAGCTGCTCCGAGATGCCTCCGATGGGGGGCCGCAGCGCCGCAAGGTCACGGTTTCGCTGCTCATTCGCGACCGCCGTCACCGGCTTCGGCTCGGCGAGGGGTTGCTTGCACTGGCAGCCGCCAGCCAGCCCGAGCGCAAAAACTGCAATCCAGAAGGGCGCGAGCAACGGAGCGCGGGAGTTCGTGAACACCGGGAGGCCTTTCATGCAGCGGTTGCTGGCAGCGTTGGTCGTGTCTGCGTTGTTCGTCTCACCTGCGTACGCGTCGAGTCACCGCGAAGCGCCATTCATTACACGAAACCCGAAAGTCGACGGCACCGACTTCTACCTGTTCAACAGCTACGAGACGGGTCGCAGCAGCAACGTGACCGTCATCGCGAACTACCAGCCGCTGCAGGACGCGTACGGTGGCCCGAACTAC
>JAEUJR010000665.1 GCA_016793585.1 Archangium sp. | reverse complement strand
TCGGCCCCGATTCGAGCAGCGGCGACAGCCCTCGGTTTGCGTTCAACGCGTCAGGCACGCACGCGCTGTTCGAGGTGAGCGGGGGCTTCACGGTGAAGGAGCTCGGCACGAAGAAGACCGCGAGCTTCGAGGCACGCTCGGCCCTCTGGCTCGACGACGACTCCCTTCTCGCGCGCGTGAGGGTTGGCGATCGGGAGACAGGCCGCACGGAGCTGCATCGAATCGACGCGGCGACCGGAGCGTTGGTGAAAGAGCTGGCGATCTTGCCCGATCTTCCGGGCGCGAACGTCAGCTCCTGCGCCGTCAACGGCACCCACGCAGCCTTCAGCTTCTTGAGCACGCGCCGCGCGGGTTCGGGGGCGAAGCGAACGACCCTGCACCTTCTGCAAGTCGACCTCTCGACGGGAAAGAGCAGCGTGGCAGACATCACAGGGCGGCCGTCGGGCTCGCAGGTCTGCGTCGGGCCGGAGGCCACCTTCGTCGCCGTGAACATGCAGAGCGTGCTCCACGTGTTCCCGCGATGAGGCGGGGCAGCAAATGAAAACGCCGTTCCGAGACTTCCCGGAACGGCGCCATTGGTCGAACCGAAGCGGTCAGGTCAGATGAGGCCGCGAGCGCGACGAATCTGCTCGAGCGTCTTCTGGTACTCGATCTCGTACGCGCTGGTACCTTCCTGCAGGTGCTTCAGGCGACCGCGCGCCTCGCGATCGATCTCGTCGTCGATGTCGAGGTGCTTCTTCATCACCTGAAGAATCTTCGGGCGCATCTGCGTGTCGTCGGCGAACACCTCTTCGACGTTTCGCGAGATGAGCAGGAACTCGAGCATCTGGTTGATCAAGAACTCGACGCCGTCGTCACCCAGCTTGAAGCCGCGAACGTCGGCCATCTCACGCTTGACCTGGTTGAACTTCGAGAAGTCGTAGCCGCGACGCTCGAGGGCCTCACGGGTCGCCTGGTTCACGCGCTCCTCGTTGGCGAGGTACTCACGCATGATGGCGGCCATGTCGAGCTCGGCGTCGGCCATACGAATGGCCTCGACCTCGATGTCTTTCTCCTTGGCCAGCCGGTCGATGATCTCGCGCGCGATGATCGGAACGAGCTTGGGATACAGCCGCATGGTCATCATCCTTCGTGGTGGAGGGCTGAAAACGAACGTGGTGTGTATGTCAGCGCCACGCGCTGCCGCAACGAAAAATCAAGGCGTTCTGTGACTTTGCGACGGTCGTTCACGACCCGCCGTCGGCGTCGTCGAGCGACGCGAGGCGAATGGCGTCGTCTTCGCCCTCGACTTCGGCCGCCCTCACCTTCTTTGGCGCGTGCAGAAACGCATGCAGCCGCTCGGCCACGGCGGGGCCCATGCCCTCGACCTCGGCGATCTCTTCGATGCTCGCTTCACGCACGCGCTTGAGGCTGCCGAAGTGACGCAGCAGCGCCGTTCGCCGCGCCTCGCCCACGCCAGGCACCTGATCGAGCGCCGACGACAGCCCGCGCTTGCGGTTGAGCTTTCGCTGGAAGGTGATGGCGAAGCGGTGCGCCTCGTCGCGCAGCCGCGTGAGCGCGAACAGCTCGGGCGACGTCTGCGGCAGCACGATGGGGTCTTTGCGCCCGACGAGGAACACGCGCTCGGGTGAACGGTCTTGCTGCACGTCGGCGTTCACCGAGTCGAGATCGCGGCTCTTCGCGAGGCCGACCATGTCGACGCCTTCGACGCCGACGTCTTTCATCGCCGCCATGGCCGCCGCGAGCTGGCCCTTGCCGCCGTCGATGACGATGAGATCGGGCAGATCACCCTCCTCCAGCCCGCGCTTGAGCCGCCGCGTGAGAATCTCGTGCATCGACGCGAAGTCGTCGTTCCCCTCGACGGTCTTGAGCTTGTAGTGCCGGTAGCGCGACGGGTCGGGCTCGGTGTCGAGCGCCGAGACCTGCGAGGCCACCAGCGCCGAGCCCTGGAAGTGCGAGATGTCGAAGCACTCCATGCGGTGGGGCAGCTTCGAGAGGTGCAACCGATCTTTCAGACGTTCGAGCGTCTGCTCGACCTCGTCGCGGCCACGTTTGCGTTCGCTGAAGGCGCGCTCGGCGTTCTTCGAGGCCAGCTTGACGAGCTCGGTCTTCTCGCCACGCTGGGGCACCAGCACGCGCACCTTCTCGCCTTTGCGCTCCGACAACAGCTCGGCCAGCGCTTCGGGCTCGTTGGGGCTGCCGGGCAGCAGCACCTCCTTCGGCACGAACGCGTCGTCGGCGTAGTACTGGTTCACGAACGAGGTCACGAGCTCGTCGTCGGGGAACTCGCTCTGAAAGTGGTGCGGCTGCCCGCCGGTGATGCGGCCACCGCGCACGAAGAGGCTGAAGATGGTGATGCGATCGCCTTCGCGGAAGAGCCCAAAGATGTCCTGGTCGATCGACTCCGTGGTGGCGATGGCCTGCTTCTCGACGCTGCGTTGAATCGCGATCACCTGATCACGCAGGCGCGCGGCCTCTTCGAACTCGAGCTTCGCGGCAGCACCCTTCATGCGCGTGCGCAGCGTCTCGATGAGCGGCTCGCTGCGGCCCTCGAGGAAGAGCCCGACCGCCTCGACGTTGCGCTGGTAGTCCTCGGGTGGAATCGGCTTCACGCACGGCGCGGGGCAGCGACCGATCTGATGCAGCAGGCACGGCCGTTTGCGGCTCTCGAGCACGTGATCGGAGCACGTGCGCAGCTGGAAGAACCGGTTCACCACGCGCACGGTCTCGCGAATCGACGACGCCGAAGCGTACGGGCCGAAGTAGCGCGCGCCGTCACGTTTGGGCCGTCGCACCATCTCGAGGCGCGGGTAGCGGTGCTCGTTGGCCAGCCGCAGACAGAGGAAGTTCTTGTCGTCGCGCCACTGCACGTTGAAGCGCGGGCGGTGCTTCTTGATGAGCTCGTTCTCGAGCAGCAGCGCTTCCTTCTCGCTGGTGACGACGACCGTCTCGAGCGAGCCGAGCAACCGATCCAACAACGCCACGAACGCGCGCGTGTCGGACGAGCCCGGGTTGAAATAGCTGCGCACCCGGTTCGAGAGGTTGACGGCCTTGCCGACGTAGATGACGCGACCCGAGCGATCCTTCATCAGGTACACGCCGGGCTGGTGCGGCAGCTGGGCGAGCCGTTCTTCGAGTTCGACCGGAGTCATCAGTTGTTCTCTCTGGTCCGTTTGACGCGCCGAAGCAACGACGAGGGCGCGCGCGTTACACTGCCCGCGTGACCGGGTTGAGCACGGCTGATGTCGAGACGTTGGGCACGAGCGGGTTCGTGGTGGGCCGAGGCTTTCTCGGGCCAGCGCTCGCAGCGAAGGCGCATGGGGCTGCGCTCGAGCACGTCGCCGCTGGAGCGCTCCGCCGCGCGGGCATTCGACGCGGGGCTGATCACGCATTGAACGACGAGGTGCGCGGCGACTCGATCACCTGGCTCGACGAGACGTGTGACGGCGTCATGAAAGAGGTGTGGCTGCGCTTCGACGCGCTGAGGCTGCAGCTCAACGAGCTCGCCTTTCTGGGCCTGCGGCGAACCGAGCTGCAGCTCGCGCACTACCCGGGCTCGGGCGCCGGGTATCAGCGCCACCTCGACTCGTTCCCCGGCTCGGACAACCGGCGCATGACGGCGATCGTCTACCTGAACCCGTCGTGGCAGCCCGAGCACGGCGGCCGCTTGAAGCTCTTCGTCGAGCCCGAGCAGCACGTCGACCCCACGCTCGACACCTTCGTCGTCTTCCGCTCCGAGCTCATCGAGCACGAAGTCTTGCCGTCGTACGCCGACCGACTCGCAGTCACTGCCTGGTACTCCGCACGATGAAAGCGCTCCAACACGCCATTCAGATGGACTCGGCGATGACGTCCGAGCTCAACCGTGAACGCGCCTCGGGCCTCGGGCGCACTGGCCGCCTCATCGAAGAGGCCATCGCCGAGTGCGCGACGCTGAAGGCCGCGCTCGAGACGTGCCCGCCCGGGCCGAAGCGCCGGGGGCTGCTCGAGGAGTACGAGACGAACCGGAGACGGGCGGTCGAGCAGCGCTGGTACCTCGAGGTGCAGCGCGAGGCGATGGGCCTGCGCAAGCACACCGATCTCGATCAGTTCTTCCCGCTGCCGCCGCCCCTTCGCGAGTGACGCCGCTCAGCTCTTCACGCAGGCCAGCAGCTGCACATAGGCGAGACCCGACGGATCGCTCGAGGTGAAGTAGACGGTGTCGGTGCTGGGAGCGGAGTCTGGGCCGAACGGAAAGTAGCCGGTGCCGGTGCCTTCGTTGAGCCCGTTGGTCCAGTTGATCACCTGAAACTCGGTGCCGCCGTCGTTGAAGCTCCACCAGTTGGCGTTGCTCGAGAACCGCGCCCAGCGATGGGCGTGCGTCGGCTGAGCGCCGCTGGGAATGGCGGTGCCCACCGTCGTGCCGATGCCACCGTCGGAGGCGCCCACCACCACCCGGCCGCGAGCGTTGTTGTAGGCCGTCCACCCGGTGGGGCAGGAAGGCAGCGCGAAGAAGACGACCGCCCCAGCCGGCACGACGTTCGGGCTCGTCGCGCTCAGCCGCGTGTTGAGATCGTTGAAGTAGTCGTTGAGGTCTGCGGCCTTCGCCGGCGCGCCGGCCTGGAAGTTCGCAGGCCACGTCGCCGCGCCCATCGCCGTACCCGCCGCGAGCACGAAGAGCACCGCCCAGATCGTTCGACGCGTTCTGGTCTGCCGTGCGGAGCGCTCCAGCTCGTTCAGTCGTTGCTGCATCGCGGCCATCTGCTGCTCGAGGTCGATCTTCATGGGTGTGTTCCTCTCGTTCGTCAGGAAGTGAAGGTTCAGCGAAGTACGCCGAAGAAGGGACTGCCGGCGTCATCAGCGAGGCGAAGCGTGGCGCGCTCGAAGCCGCCGTCTTCGGGGGCCCAGAGGAAGTTCGGCAGATCGCCGAAGCAGCTGTAGCGGCCGTACGCGCGATCGGAGCGCGCCTTCATGCCACCGTCGCTCTGGAACACGTTGTCGTACTCGGGCCACGGGCACAGCCAGGTGCCGTACGTCGACAGCATGGGGGGCAGCACGGCGGTCTCGATCTCCTCGTTGACGCAGCCGCCGCGGTAGTTGGGCGTCAGCAGATCGTACCCGCTCGAAGGAGGGCCGTACGGCCGGTACTTCACCGCGGCGAAGCCCACGCGCTGGGGCACGCCCGCCCGCGCCACGCACTGAATGAATGGTGACGACGACGTACCGCCATCGCCCAGCGGCGCCGCGGCGCAGGCGTTCATCACGAGATCGCCCGAGGGCAGAAAACGGCTCTCGGCCACGTCGTAGGGGTTCACGAGCGCCGCCCCCGTCGGGTTCACGCACTTGAACTGGCTGTGGTGGTTCATGCCGCGCCACCGCCCATCGGCCGGAGGAGACGGCAGCACCTCGCAGACGCCGAACTGGCGGAAGAGCTCGTTCGCCGGGTTGAGCGGCGCGCTCTGCGTGCGCTGTGGAGGCGGAACGAAGCAGGGGCCACCATCGGCCGGGCAGTTCCACCGCGCGAGATCGAAGCCGACCTGCCCGAGGCTGTACGCCGGGTCGCGCTGGCGCGTGCAGTTGCGCCAGTACGTGTCGGGCACCCGCGAGTCGTACTGGGCCGTGCCGCCGATCGGCAGCGAGCCGCCGTCGTTGTAGAGGTACTGGAGCGGGAACCCGCCCGGCAGGCCCGTCGTACAGCGAGGCAGCTCCCGAATGATCAGCCGGCCAGCGCCACCGTCGGGGTTCGCCTGGAACGACGAGGTGTGCAGCTCGACGAAGTAGGAGAACTCCTCGAGGCGATCGCGATCGGGGCTGCGCGGCGGCATCACCGTCGGCAGCGCGACGGGCGCCTCTGCGATGTCGTCGAGCTTGTTGTCGTTGTAGTCGGCGGCGAGGCCGACACAGGCCTTGGTGATGGAGTTGAGCTCGGAGGCTTCGAGCAACCGCCCCGCCCCGGGAAGGCCGGCGTCGGCGAAGCCGTACGAAGGCGCGCGCCTGCTCGGGTTCGGCTGGCCAGGGGTGTCGTTGCGCTCGGTCTCGAGCAGCCTCAGCAGCAGCGGCGCGCAGCTCGGGTTGCTCGCCGCCGGCACCAGGCCCTCGGCGTCGCAGGAGCGGAGCGCGAAGCCGGTGCCCAGCTCGTCTCGCAGCTCGACGGTGTCGGCCTTGCGAATCGAGCAGCGCGCGTTGGCGCGAAGCTGGGGGTCGAGCGAGCTGTCGGCGTCTTCCTTCACCCAGCCGTCGCCGTCTTCGTCGCACTGCTTGGGCAGGCCGTTGGCGATGAACCAGCCCTGAAGCGTGGCGCAGATGCAGCCCGACAGGCTCGCCGCCTTGAAGGGCCACACCTGCCCCGTCTGGCCGGCAAGGTTGCAGGTGATGTTGCACGACTCACACGACCCCGAGGCGTTCTGCGCCTCGCCCGCAGGGCACGGTGACACCACGCAGTGCGGGCCTCCGGTGGGGTCGCAGTACTCCGTCGCCAGACATTGGCCGGTGCCGCACTGGGCCAGCGGCTCGCAGCGCTGGTTGTTGGGGTTGAGCGAATAGCCGGTCAGGCAATCGCCACAGAAGGCGATGGGCGGCGTCCCCACCGACTGGCACTGGCGGAAGTCCTGGGCGCAGCGCGAGGCCAGGCCGCCGTCGAGGCCGCCGGTGCACGAGGGCTCGTTGGCGCAGCCGGGCGTGTCGCACCTGACGCACGTGCTGGTTCGCGGGTCCCACTTGAACTCGGGCTCGCAGCGCTCGGGCACACAGACGGCGTCGGCCCCGCTCGCCTGCGTGCAGAGCTGGTTCACCTTGCAGGCGCCGTTCATCACGAGCGCCGCGCAGGTGACGGGCGCACGGCAACGCATCGACGTGGTGTCGCAGGTGAGGCCGGCGCCACACGCATTGCCAGCGCCACACGCGCAGCCCGCGACGTCGGGCATGCAGGTCTGGCAGACGTTCATGCCGTCGCAGTACGCGGTGCCGTCACACTTCGGGTCGGTCGCGCGGCAGGGGCACGGCACGGTGCCGGCCGTACACGTCGAGGGGGTGCAGGTGCCGCCGGTGCAGGTGAGGCCCGCGTTGCAGGAGTCGCCGGCGCCACACGCACAGCCCTGCGCCTGCGCGGGGCACGTCTCGCATCGATCGTTCGCGCAACGCAGCCCGGGGTTGCAGGTGCCGTTCGAGCGGCAGACACACGCCGCTTCGCCACGTCGGCAGTCGACGCAGACGTTCCCCAGACACTCTCCAGACTGGCAGACGCCGTTGGTGTCACAGGCGCAGCCGACGAGGCCCGTGCAGGTGCCGCCACCATCGAGCTCCGTCATGCCGCCATCGGGGCCGGGCTCGACGGGCTTCGGGCAGGCCAGCACCAGGGCGGTCAGGCCAACGAGGAGCGACACCCTCGTGAGGGCGAATTGGCGGGAGGTCACGGGCGGGGCTCCTCAGAACGAGGTGAAGTCGGAGTAGTAGAACAAGATGCGCACGTCGGTGAGCGCCTTGAGTTGGATGTCGCGGTTCGCCGGCTCGTCGCGGGTGTTGAGCACGAGCTCCCAGCGCGTGTTGACGAGCGGGCGGTCGCGGAAGCGGTAGTTGCGGTACAGGTCGGCGTCGAACGTCTTCACGCCGTTGATCGACGCGTTCACCACGCCGAGGCGGCTGTCGAAGAGGTAGTACGAGACCTCGTCGTCGACCTTTCGCACCGAGCCCGTTCCACGCATGCGCAGGTACACGCGGGTGACCGGGTCGGCCGAGGCGCCCTGCAGGTCGATCTCGACGTGCCGAACCTTGTGGTTGCGCGTGAGCGGCGAGAGATCGCCGAGATCGGTCGAGAACGGAATGACGATGTACCCGTTGGCGTCACGCAGCGAGACGTCCGACAGGCGCTGAACGAAGCGCTCCTGGCGCGTGTTGCCGCCGTTCGCCGCGCCCGTGTCGCTCATCAGCGGCACCTTGAAGATGTCCTCCATGAGCGAGAGCGACAACACGCGCACGTCGGGGTTGCCGTACTGCTCCTCGAAGTCGTTGAAGGCGTTGTCGAGCTCGAGCAGGTAGTTCTCGAGGTTGTACTGACCCGCGGTGACCATTCGAATGACGAAGAGCTGCTCCTTCTTCGCGTAGCTCTGGCTCGTGTAGTACTCGTACACGCGCGTGAGCCTGAACGCGGCCGCGATGGCGGCGTCGAACGAGACGTCGGCGTTGATGATGGCGTCGTTCTGGTAGATGCGAACGTTTGGGTCGTTCTGCGCGGCGGCGACGTCGATGGCGAGCTGCTCGGCCTCCTCCTGTTGCACCTGCAGGCGCTGGGCGTTGTTGCGCAGCTTCTGAACCTCGCCGCCCGCCTGGGCGATGTCGCCCATGGCGCGCAGGGCCTCGAGCCGCGTCTTGAGCAGGCCGTTGTACAGCTTCTCGATGGTGGCGCCGGAGTCGGCCTGCACCGAGGCGCACTGGTTGGCGGCGACCACCGAGAACGAGCCCGCCTGGATCTCGGCGATCCTGCGTTGCTGGGCAGCGATGTCGACGTCGACGCCGAACTGCGCCAGCGCCACGCCGCTCAAGCTGAGCTGGGTGGCGACCGCCGCCCCGCCCGCGAACGCGGCCGTCTCGGCGCTCGCGCCGGCGAGCAACGCGACGCTCTGGGTGAAGGCGTTGACCAGGCTCGACACGGCGGCCATGCCCGCGCGCTCGATCTCGATGTTCTGCTGCATGTCGGCGACCGAGGTGGCCGTGCGGTACTGGAAGTTGGCGAGGTCGGTGCCGAGCTGGCACTGCCTCGACGCGCGGCGCCGCTCGATCTCGATCTCCTTCATGGTGTTGCTGAACTCGACGGTGGTGCTCTGGAACTTGAGCTTGGCGTCTTCGAGCTGCAGCAGCGCGCCGCGAATGGCGCCGTTGCCCATGTAGCCGCACGGGTCGCCGAGCAGCGTCGTCTGCTCCGACAGCCCGGCGTACTTGCGCGTCGCGGGGTAGGCGCGGCCGTCGGCCGCCACGAAGGTGCCGCAGAGATCAGACAGCTGGTTCTCGTAGGTGTTGCGAATGGTCGTCAGCTCGGACTGGAACTGGGCGGCCTCGACCCTGCCCTGCTTGCCGAAGGTGAGCGCGATCTGCTCCCGCGTTCTGGCGAGGTCGAGGCGCTGCTTCGCCTGCGTCGACAACACGTCGTAGGCCGAGAAGGCCGTCGTCGAGCCGGTGTCGACGGCGGGGAACGGAATGTAGTCGGGCGGGTAGCCGAAGATCGTCGCGCTGCTGCTGATCTGCGAATACACGTCACGCATGTCGAACAGCGCGAGCCGGTAGTTGCGCTGGGCGCGCTCGAGCGTCACCCGCAGCTGCGGCAACGAGCTCAACGCCGCCTGCCTGGTGATGTCGAGCATGAGGCGGCTCAACAGCGCGCTCTCGAGGTACGCCGTGACGTAGGCGCGCTCGAGCACGCGGCGTGAGAGATCGGGCCGGTTGAAGCCCTGATACCGCCGCGCGATCTCGCCCCAGGCGCGTGACTTCTGCGACGCTGCCCGCACGAGGCGCTCGAGCCAGTTGGTGACGGTCTGCGCCGTGATGAACGTGCCGTTGGCGCGCATGTCGGGCCCGAACTGGTAGAGGCGGTCGAGCGCGAGCTGGTAGTACTGCACCGACTGGTAGAGGTTGAACATCTCGGCGCCGGCCACGCCCGAGAGATCGATGCCCGTGGGCTCGAAGGCCGAGCCCCTGAAGCTGGCCCCGCCGGCCGCCGCGAGATCGAAGCGCGAGGCGTACGCCGAGGTGAGCGCGTCGTCGCCCAGCATGATCAACAGCTCGGCGTTGAGGCGCTCGAAGCCGTCGCGGGTGGCGGCCTGCGAGAAGTTCTCCTGCAGGGTGGTCGTCAGCGTGCTCTTCTCGAGCGCCGAGAGCGTCGCGTACGCGGTGGAGTCGCTGGCGAGGTTCACCAGGCAGTCGATGCGCTTTCGAGCCTCGTCGATCTGGGCCGCGTCGTAGCAATAGGGCACCGCGTTCGAGCCGCGTCGGCACGGCGCGGGCGCGAAGCCCACCGTCGACCCCGACGCCGAGCTGCGGAACCGCACCTTGTACCGGAACGCGTTGTCGATGAGCACGGGCAGCGGCGTGAACGTGCGCTGCGAGGTCAGCTTCCGGTAGAAGTCCTTGTCGGCGCGCAGATCGAGCCGGTTGCCGTCGCACAGGGGCTGGCCGCTGGTGCACGAGTAGAGCAGCGGCTGATCGTCGGCCCCGCCCTCGGCCACGACCGCGCCGTTCGACTTCCACTGCCGCAGCGTGTCTCCGCACGAGGCGCGCACACACAGGCCCGCAGCGCCACAGCGACCCGAGCGGCACTCGGAGTTGTCGGTGCAGCGAATGTTCGCCGGGTCGGTCGAGTACTGGGTCTGGCAGCTCTCGGTGGCGATGGTGGCGGCGGTGCGGGTGCAGCTGGCGGGCGACGACGAGCTGCAGACGTTGAAGTAGGTCACATTGCTGCCCGGCGGGCAGGCCACCCTGGTCGCGGTGGCGGTGCCGTTGTCGAGCGGCCCGCCATTGAAGAGCCCGGTGTCTTCGCAGAAGTAGTGCACGCCGACGTTGCCGGCGACGGCCTCGTAGTTGGAGCGGTTCGTTCCCAGGAAGGCCTGGAGCCGCGTGCTGGCCGACGACGACGCGGTGAGCCCCATGTCACTCATCAGCTGGGCGTCGCACTGCGCGCCGAGGCGGGGCGGCGGCGGGCGGCTGGTGGTGGCCTCTGGCACCGCGACGTAGTCGTTCGCGGTGAGCTGCGCCGGGTTTCGCCGCAGGCGCATGTAGCCGTAGGCCGACGAGCGCGCGGTGCCGCCGTCGGTGGGAATGAAGCTGTCGTAGCTCTCTTCGAAGATGGCGAAGATCTCGGTCTGGTTGACGAGCGCGCCATCGAGGAAGCGCAGCGTTCGACGCCGCGGCAACCCGTCGGGTACGGGGTTTCCACCTGCGAGGCTCTCGTTGAGTTGGGCGGCGCCGGGCACCATGGCGGCCTGCAGCGGCAGCTCGTTGTCACGGCACTCGACGCGCACGCCGCCGTCACGCACGCCGTCGGCGAAGCCGGGCACCAGCCACGGCACCTCGACGCGCGTGAAGCCCGTGCGGCACGTTCCATCGGTCGAGAGGTAGCGGCCGCCGATGGTGCTGGTGAGCTGATTTGCGCCGCCCGACACGAGGTTCAGATCCTTGAAGAAGAGCAGGCAGTCGCCGCCGGCCCCGCCGTCACGCCCCATCATCGAGCACGACGTCGCGCGCGAGGGGTCGTTCTGCAGTTGCAGCTTCACGGCCGGGTTGCCGGGGTAGTGCAGCGCCTGCGCCGAGACGACTCGGCCTTCGAAGGTCGTCGGGTCGGTCGCGTTGACCTTCAGGTTCATCGCGATTGGCAGCTCGCTCACCCCCGCGGGGATGGGGTTGGCGACGGCGTTCGGGGTGTACGCGAACACGCCAGGCGGCCTCGAGTACGGGTAACAGGCGCCACCGGGTGGCACGAGCGCCACCGACGCGCACTTCTGCCGCGTGTTCTCCCACTTCCACGACTCCTCCTTGGTGGCCGTGAGCACCGCGAGGAACTCCTGCCAGCCGTCGAGGCCGTTGAGCCGCAGCGCCGACCACCGCTGAATGAGCGCGTTGTCGACGGTGCTCGAGGCCGAGGCCTGGCTCTTGTCGGTGGCCCTGATCCACGAGTCGAGGTTCGTGTCGCTGAAGGTGCCGAAATAGAACATCGAGCCCGTCCACTGGCCCTCGGGGCGCTGCACGTAGCTGACGAAGACGATGCTGTGGCGCTCACCCGCGCGAACCTCGAGGGCGCCCTCCCACTTCACGAAGCTCGAGGTGCCCGCCGAGACGGTGACGGTCGGGCACGGCGCCACGCCGCCGTCGCTCCCACGGGGAGCGCACTGCGCGCCGAGCGTGAAGGTGATGGTCTCGTTGGTGGTGGCGGCGACGGTGGGCGCCGAGAGACTGAGCCAGGGCAGCGCGCACTCGTTCGTGAGCGGGTCACAGGCGCGATATGCAGAGCCGCCGTCGGTCACCAGCGGCGCATCGACCCGGCTCGTCACGCCGGCGGCGTTCGTCGCCGAATGCCACAGCTTGCGAATGGTGACGGGCTCCGAGACGAGGCTGGTGGACTCGATGGTGAACGAGGCGACGGGCTGAACGTTCGAGAGCTCGACGGTGGCCAGCGAGATGGCCATGCCGCCCGGCACCTCGGCGAGCTGGCTGCTCTGCGACGCGCGCGCGAGCGGGGTGCAGAAGCCCTGCTGACCGTCGTCCGAGGTGCAGGCCAGGCCCTGCGCACAGCCCTGCCGGCCGACGAGGCAGGGCGCGCGGCAGGCGTGGCGGAAGCAGGCGAGCCCCGAGCTGCAGTCGGCGTTGGTGTCGCAGTTCGAGAAGCAGGCGCCCGTGAGGCAGACCTGGTGACCGGGGCAGTCGCTGTCGGCAGCGCACGTCATGGGCATGCCGCCCTGCGCGCCGCAGGTGCCGCGGTTGCACGACAGGCCGTCGAGGCAGCCCGCGATGAGGCGATCGGGGCCGCAGACGAGCCGGCCTCCGTCGGTCACCACGTCTGCGGAGCACGGGGTGAAACACTTCGGGTTCGCCGGCGGCAGCTGTGACGACGCAAGGCAGAGGCCCGCGTTGCAGAGGAGCCCCGCGCTGCAGGCGTCGTTGGCATTGCACGCGCAGCCCGCGCTGCCCGGCGTGCAGAAGACGCAGAGGCCGGTCGACGAGTCACAGCGGTTGCCCCGCAGGCAGCGGCCGTTGTCGAGGCACTGCCCTCCTTCATGCCCCTTCGAGTCGACGCAGATGCTGCCCTCGAGACAGAACGAGCCGCTCGAGCAGCCGCCCGCGAGACAGGCGCAGTTGCGATCACCAGGCAGGCAGTTCGCCGCCACGCAGAAGCCGTTGGTGCAGGTGCTCGACGCGTCGTTGCAGGTGGAGCCAGCGCGGCAGACACAGCCCGGGTCGCCGGGCGGGCACATCATCGCCGCGCAGACGTTGCCCTGGCAGAGCAGCTGCTCACCGCGCGTGTTGCGGCCACAGCGGTTCGACGCGCACTCGCAGCCCTCGGTGCCGGGAGCGCAGGGCGTCACGGCCGCGTCCAGCATGGGCTCGCCGCCACCGGCGCCGCCGTCCATCCCCATCATCGTGCCGCCGCACGCAGGGAGCAGACCGACGACGACCGCAGCGAACGACCGGACGACGACGAGTTCGAGACGCTTCATGTGAGGCTCTCCCCGTTCTGCGAGCTTCATGCACTGGTGTGTTGCAGAGACTTCGTTCGTTACCCGTCAGCGAATGCTGATGGTGGCGTTCGGCAGCCGCGCGCCCTTCACGTCGACGCAGGAGGCCTTCGTGACGGTGAGGCCTGCCGTGGAGCCCGAGGAGAGCGCGAGCTGCACGCCTCCCGCGGGGAACGCGGCGTCACCCGGCGCGACGAACGTCATCGCCACGCGCGGCGCCTGACGAACCGTGGTGCCGAAGACGCCGCCGGTGAACTGACCGCTCGCGACCGAGGTGCCGGCCTGCTCGGTGAGCAGCACCTCGCACCCACGCGCGGCAGGGTCGCTGACGACGAGACCGACCAGCATCGGCGCGGTGCACTTGCCGTCGCTGCCACAGGCGAGGCCGTCGTTGCAGGTGTTACCCGAGAGGCAGGCGCACGCAGCTGCGCCCGGAGGACAGGTGGGCGCCCCACACCCGCAGCCGACCTGCACCGCCAGCAGCAGAAGAACGCAGAGCAATCGTGCCATGGAAGACCTCAACGGAAGAGCGCCGGGCTTGGGAGCCGTTGGGCGCTCACGGGAACGAACGAGGGTCGAGGGCTGGGCCGCCAGTTCGGCATCAGCTGGTTCACCAGACCGCCGGGAGGCGTCACCGCGCGTGGCTGCGGCACGGGGCCGTACGGAGAAGGCGCGCCCCTCGCCTCGCTCGGGAAGGCCATGTACGGGTTCGCATCGGCGGCAAACGCTGAGTACGGGTTCGCATCGGCGGCGAACGCCGAGTACGGGTTCGCATCGGCGGCGAACGCCGAGTACGGGTTCGCATCGGCGGCAAACGCGGCGTACGGGTTGGCGTCGGCGCTTCCGGCGGGGGAAGGGCTCGGGGGCTCGGGCTGGGACGGCGGCATGGCCGTGGGCGCCGCCTCGTTCGCAGCCGGGGCGAGCGTGATCATCTGGTAGGGATTCTCGGGCGCGCTCCCCTCGGCCGAAACCGCGCGCTGAGCGGCGGGCGCTTCGGCTGGCGAGGCGGCGACGGGCTCGAGGTTGCGAGTGGACTGCGAGTAGTTGATGTCTCGGAAGGGCATCGAGAGGTCCTTCGAGCCGTGCCACTTCGGCGGCTTCGCTCCGCGCCCGCGCAGCTTCGCAGCGAGCTTGCCGAAGACAGACTTCTTCCCGCCGCGGCCCGCGAGGCCCGTCGGGTCGACCATGTCGACGAAGTGGTTGCCGACGTAGGCGTAGCCGGTGAGCGACTCTGCGTTGCGCACCGATGACGGCGAGAGCGAATTGAAGAGCGGGTCGACGCTGGCCCAGCGGCCGGTCTTCGGGTCGAGGTCGCGATACTGGAAGTGAACGAAGCCCGTCGACGGGTCCCGCTCCTGGCTGGTGAAGCCGTGCGTGTCGACGAAGCCGGTCGAGCTGCGCGTCTCACCCCACGAGTGGAATGACTGCTCTGCGACGAGCGCGCCTTTGCCATCGGTGGCGGCGACGAGGGAGCCGAGGTGATCGGCGTGCAGCCACGTCACGTCTTGCAGGAGCAGCCGCCGCGCCGCCGAGGCGAGCAGCGTCTCGACCTTCGAAGGCGCAGGGCCACCCGAGAGCGAGACGACTCCGGTGGAGGCCGCCTGCGCGACCCAGGCATCGGCGATGTCGATGGTGCCATCGCCCGTCGGCGTGGCGCCGCTGAGCGGCGAGAGATCGCTGAGCACCGTCGCCGCGATGGCGTCACTCTCGAACCGCGCGACGCGCATACCCGACAGCCGCGCGTAGACGACCGCGATGCCGTCACGCACCTCGAAGTCGGGCGTCACCGTCAACGCGCTGAGCGCTCCCTCCTGCTTGAGCACGCGCGACGGGCCAGCCCCGAAGAAGAAGGTACCGGTCTCTGCCCCGTCCTTCGTCGCCCGCGTCATTCGGCCGAGGTGATCGAACTCGTAGCCCGACGAGCCCCGCGCCGTGAGGAAGCCGGCGGTGTCGTACTGGAACGAGAGGCTGCCGGCCGTCTGCACCGCGTTGGGGCGGCTGGCGTCGTAGCGGTAGTCACCGACGTGCGCGGCCGACGCCTCCCCCAGGCTCGACGACTGCGAGACGACGTTGTCGAGGGTGTCGTACGCGAAGGTGATGGTCTCGCTCCCGGTCTCGCGCTCGAGCACCGACGAGGTCACGCGGTCCCACCCGTCGGTGGTGAAGCGTGCGGCGTGGCGCGCGCGGGTGGCTCTGGTCGCCCCGTCGGTGATGGCCGTGAGATTTCCAGCGCGGGTGCGCGTGAAGCCGAGATCGAAGATCGCCTGCCCGTCGGCAGTCGAGGTCGAGAGCCGCGAGGGCCGCAGCCGCACGTCGTACTCGAACTGCGTCTTCGCGCCGTTGGTGAAGGTGATGGCGCGCGCCTGGTTGCGTTCGTTGAACTCGACCGAGCGAACCACGCCAGGCATCGCCGAGACGCGCGAGGCGCCGTCGAAGGTGCGCTCCACGGTGATGCCCGCGGGGTACACGACGGCGGTCTCACGATTGGCCTGATCGAAGCGGGTGCGAACGGTGAGCGGCTTGCCCCCGACCGAGCGCTCGAAGAAGACCTGGTTGCCGCGCACGTCGTAGCCCTGCTTGTCGGTCGCCGTGCCCCCCGGCATCGGCCACTCGGTCTGCGCGAGCTTGCCGCCGGCGTTCGTACACTCGGCGCACCCCGCGGCGAGGTCATAGGTCCACCGCACCTTCGTCGCCGCCTCCTTCGCGTCGTCCCACTGGGCGAGCGGCCGATTGAGGGCGTCGTAGTCGGTGCGCACCACCGTGTTGCGCGCGTCGGTACGGCGAACCTGGTTGCCGGCGGCGTCGTACTCGAAGCGGGTGGTGCCCGAGTTCGGGTTCGTCACCTGCGTGAGGCGGCCCATCAAGTCGTACTGCTGCACTACCGCGTTCCCGCCCGGGTCCTTCACCGTCGAGAGCCGGCCGTTCACGTCGTACGAGAGCGAGGTGGTGGCCTGAGGCTGCAGCCGCTCGACACGCACGAGCCTGCCCAGGCCGTCCGACGCCTCGAGGGTGGGCGTGCCGAACGCGGGGCTCTGCATGTCGGTGTCGTCTTCGTCGAACGAACGCGTGACGAGCGGCGCGTACTCGAAGCGGCGCGTCGACCCGTCGGGCTCGGTCTCGACGAGCGGCCGGCGCAGGGCGTCGAGCGTTCGCCGAAGGAACGGCACGTTGGCCGGCGGCATCGCGTCACACGCGCCCGTCATCGCGAGGAAGGGCTGGAACGTGCGCGCGGGCGCTCCCTTGGCGTCGAACTCGGTGAAGCCCGAGACCTGCCACGAGTTGTCGGTGATGCGCTGCCTCGTCTGGAACACGCGACCGCGGCCGTCGAGGCACTGCACCGAGGCGAGATCCTGCCCGCTGGTCGCCGACGAGCGCTTGAGCGTGAGAATGCGCGAGGCCGGGTCGGCGAGCAGGTACTGGTACTCGGTCGACGCGGCGGTGTCGGAGTCGCCCGGCTCGAGCACGCGCGCGAGGCGGCCGTGTTCGTCGTAGCGGTAACGTGTCTGCTGGGCCGTCGCGGCGGGCTGGTCGTTCACCACGGGGTACCAGTTCGAGGCCTGCGCCAGCTGCTCGAAGGCCACGTCGTACGAGGTGTCGCGGCGCAACGACTGGGTCGCCGTGAGCTTGACGTCGACCTGCGTCGCCCAGAGGCCCGCCGGGTCGTACGTCAGCACGCGGCGATGGGTGGCGCCGCTCACCGTGCCGTTCGGCTCGAGCTGCTCGACGACGTTGCCGTGGGCGTCACGTCGCACGCGCTGCACGTCGATGAAGTCGGTGGCGCCCATGCCGAAGCGCTGCGCGACGCGAGTGACGGTGCCGAGGGTGAGCTGCCCTGCCCCCAGCCCGACGAAGGCCGGCCCGTCGTAGAACGTCTGCGTCTCGACGTTGAGGGTGGTGGCCTGCGCGCCGCTGCGCGTCCGCGAGCTGCGCCCCAACAGCCACCGGCCGCCCGTGTCGGCGCCCGGGGCGATGAACGTCGTCTCGCTATACGACTCGTCGCCCAGGCACATGTCGCCGCACGCGCTCCCGAACGCGCCCGACGACGTGCACGCGGCGCAGCTGCGCGGCATCTCGGGCGTGCCGAGATTGACGACGCCCAGGTTCGACGAGCGCGTGACGTTGCCGTAGCCGTCGTACTCCTGCTCGGAGCGCAGGGTGACGGCCTCGGCCGGCATGCGCTCGAGCAGCACGGTGGTGGTGGCGCGCTGGCACGGCCACTTCACGGTCGCGGCTCCGACGTCGGCGACGGGGCACAGCTGGTAGAGCAGGCGCTCTTCGCGAAGGGGCACGCTGGCCGTTCCCGAGAGGGCGGCGGTGGTGCGCTGCTTGAGCAGGCCCGCCAGGGCGGGGTCGGTGCGGCCGACGTCGAAGCGCTCGGTGATGACGCCCGGCTCCTGAACGTCGTTCATGGCCCCCAGCAGCTCGCGCTCGACCGTCTCGTACCCGCGGAACTGCTTCTCGAAGCCGTCGTAGAACCCATCGTGGTACCGGAAGACGAGGCGCTCGTGCAGGCCGCCCGAGTCGCTGCCGGTGAGCGTCACGAAGGTGTCGAGCTTCGTCACCAGAATCGACGCGTTCGGAACGCGCGTGGGCCAGGGCCGGTTCGCCGCTCCGTCGCGCGCCTGCTCGGCGATCGACGTGCCGTAGCTGATGAGCTGCACCGAGCCGAGGCCGTTCTCGATGCGGCTGATGAGGTTCGGCCGCACGGGGAACAGCTCGAGGTACTTCACCGAGCCGTTGACGCCTTCGAACCACACGATGTCGGCCGAGCCGTTGCCGTTCATGTCGGCGTAGGTGACGGTGGTGCTGCCCATGCGGCTGGGGATCGCGCCTGCGCCGAGGCTGGCCGTGGTGATCGACAGCGGCGGCGAGAACGTGTCGCCGTTGCGGTTGAGCAGCAGCGTCACCTCCGAGCCAGCGACCATCACCACGTCGGTGAGCCCATCGCCGTTGATGTCTTCGAGCTCGGCGGCCGTCGTCTGTGTGGCGGTGAGCGCGCTGATGGTGATGGTGCGCCAGGCGGGGCTCCAGCGGCCGAACCCCAGGTTCAGCTTGTACGCGACCGAGAGTGACGCCGTGCCGCGGCCCGAGAGCCGAACGGGGTCCTGCAGGCCGTCGCCGTTCATGTCGGCGAGCTGCAGATCGTCGACGTCGAAGACGGCGCCAATGGTGTCGACCGCGACGGGCGTGAAGCCCGACGTGGTGTTCGCCAGCACCTCGGTCTGCGTGCCTCCGGGCGGCGTGCGGAGCCAGTCGATGCGCTTGTCGTTGTCGAAGTCGAAGAAACGAACGTACTTCGGGTCCTGCTGGGAGGTGTCGGTGTCGTCTTCGGGGTTGAAGGCGCCAGGCAGCGCGAGGGGGCCCGTCGTGCAGAACGACGCCCCAACCCAGTCTCCAGAGCCGTTGTTGCACGCCACCGCCGGGCTCTTCGCCTGGGTGACGTCGACGAAGCCGTCGCCGTTGACGTCGATGAGCTGCACGCGCGGGTTGCCGAGGGCGAACAGACTGCCGGCCGCGGTGAACGCGCTCGTGACGGGCGCGCTCGCGAAGCTGGCCCGCCCCTCGCTGTCGAGCTTGCCGTAGATGAACTGGTGTTTGCCCTGGTCGAGGGTGTCGGAGACCACGATGTCGGGAATCGCGTCACCGTTGATGTCGACCATCGACGCGCGGCCGTTTGCGAAGTCGACGCCGTTCACCGTGCCCATGTCGACGACGAACGGTTTGTCGCACGAGCTGTCGCAGACACTGCCGAGCGCCTTCGTGTACGCGAAGGCGTGCTTCACCGGGTACGCGCCGTTGCTGCGCCCGAAGCGCGTCACCGAGCGCAGCCGTGTCGAGAAGCCCGAGATGGCGTCGGGCTCGTACTCGAGCAGGTAGCGCCGCACCTGCTCGGGAGCCGTCGCGCCTGAGAAGATCAGCACCTCGCGCAGGCGCTGCGTCAGCTTGAGCTCGAAGCCCGGTTGCGCGTCGCTCAACACGTCGCTGCGCGGCTCGTAGGTGAAGCGCACCGAGTGCCGCGCGGCCGTGCCTTCGAAGGCGTAGTCGACGCGCTCGAGCAGCGGGTACCCGCTCGCGTCCTTCGTCCACGAGAGCTTCATCTGGTGGCCGTAGACGTCCTCCAGCAGCACCAGGTGCCAGCGGAAGACCTGCGTCGCGGTGGGGGTGACCTCGGCGGTCGGCACGGCCGTGCCCTGCTTGTCGGCGCCGAAGTAGCCCACGCGCCCGTCGGGGAACTCGGCCTTCCAGAAGCCGGCTGCGCCAGAGCCGGCGTTCAGCCACGTGTACCGCACGAAGCCGCCTTCGAAGCGCGCGCGAAACACGATGCCTGCGGCCGAAGACGAGACCTGCACCAGCTCGGAGGCGCCATCGACGGCGAAGTGATCGGTGCTGTCGTATCGGGGCAGGCCGCGCACCGTCATGCGCTCGATGGAGTGGCTCGACATCGCCCAGCCCAGCCCGACGATCGACGCACCGCCCGTCGACGAGTACGAGAGCGAGACGTCGGGCGTCAGGCCCGCGAACCCGCGCGGCACCTCGAGGGGCACCGAGAACTGAAACCCGCCGTGGTTGCCTTCGACCGAGGCGTTCTCGCCAACGCCCGAGACCGAGCCAGGCGCCTGCGGCAACGACACCCGCTCGTCAGAGACGCCCGCATTGGCTTGAGCGAACGCAAGGCCCGCCATCGAGACGGACAGCACGACCAGCGCCGCGCGCAGACCACCAGACCACCAGCTCATGAGTACCGCCCCCTTCGACGCAGAGACCTGGAGTCCACACGGCCCGAACTGCGACCCGATTCACCAACTCCGGCGAAAATGAACATGCCGCATCGGCGCGCCCGAGAGAACCCGGGTGAGCGCGTACGCGTTTCGTTTAGCGGCTGCTTTCACCCCGACTGAAACCCGTCGTCGATCAGGCGGCGCGCGACGGCCGAGGTGGCGACCTGCGTTCGGTTCTCGACGTCGAGCAGGCGCATGATGGTGCTGACGTGCACACGCACCGTCGCCTCGGCGCAGCCGAGCCGATCGGCGATCTCCTTGTTGCTCGAGCCCCTGACGAGCAGCGCGAGCACCTCGGTCTGCCGTGGCGTGAAGGCGATGCTCGGGCTGGCTTCGACGGCGAGCAGCGATGAGGGAACGTGGGTGCCGCCATCGACGATGAAGCGCAGCGTCGACGAGAGCTCTGCGGCGGACGAGCGCTTGTGAATGAAGCCGCGGGCGCCGGCCTTCAGCATGGCGACGACCTCGGCCCCCGGCTCGGCGCCGCTCACCAGCACGATCGCGGCGCGCGTCGAGGTGGCCTGAATGAGCTCGAAGGCAGCTCCGCCGCGGCGGCCTGGAAGCCCGAGGTCGAGCAGCACGAGCTCGAACGTGTCGGGGCCCTTCAGCACCTCGACGGCCGCCTCGGCCGAGGTGACGCGCGTGACGGCCGCACCGGGGGCGAGCGCGGCGATGACGTTCTCGAGCGCCCGGGCGAACAGCTCGTGGTCCTCGACGATCAACACGCGCATCGATCGCCCACTCTACCCGCTGGCCTGTCGCGGCATGCAGCCGTCGAACGTCGCTCTGCGTCGGAGCCGGCCTGCGCTATTGAGCCCGCAGTGGCCCCCCCCGCATCTGCCGCTCCCGACTCGACGGAAGCCATCGACACGGTGTGCCTGCAGCTCGCCTATGCCGAGATCAGGCAGCGCGCGATCTCGACCTTCTTCTCCGGGGCGGCCACGGCGTACCTGCTCGCGCGAGAGCTGCCGGCGCTCACCCTTCGACTGGTCGCCTGGCTCGCGGCGGTCGCGGTGCTCAGCGTGCTCCGGCTGATGTTCAACCGCTGGTACCGGCGCGCCCCACATGGCCCCGAGGCGCTGCGCATGGGCCTGCCCGCGTACGCGGCGCTGAACATCGTGCCGGCGATTCTCTGGGGAGCCCTCATCGCCGTCTGCGGGTTCTCGACGTCGATCTGGGTCACCTCGGTGTTGCTGCTGGCCATCGGCGGCATGCTCGCGGCGGGCGCGGCCACGGCGGCGTCGACGCCCCGGGTGTTGAAGGCCTCCATCGTCATCTCGATCGCGCCCCTCACCGTGCACCTGCTCGTCTCGGGAGACGCCGGCCTGCGCGGCGTGCTGGTGCTGCTCGCGGGCTACGCGCTGGCCATGGCCGCCGCGACCGACCGCAACCACCTGGCGCTGCGGCGCAGCATCGGGCTGCGCTTCGAGAACGAGCGCCTGCTGGCCCAGCTGACCGAAGAGAAGCAGCGCGAGCTGCAGGCCCGGCAGAGCGCCGAGCGCGCCAACGCCGAGAAGTCGCGCTTCGTGGCCGCGGCGAGCCATGACGTGCGCCAGCCGCTGCACGCGATGGGGCTGTTCCTCGAGAGCCTGCGCGGCACGCCGTTGCCCGAAGAGAGCCGCAGGCTGGTGGGCTCGATCGAGCTGGCGCACCGCTCGCTCGTCTCGCTGCAAGAGGGGCTGCTCGAGGTGTCGGTGCTCGAGACGGGCGGTGTGACGCCGCACCCGCAGCCGGTGGCGGTGTCGTCGCTCTTCGCGATTCTCGAGAACGAGGCCGCGCCGCGCGCGAAAGAGAAGGGCCTGGCGCTGCGCTTCGTCTGCCCCGAGGTCAACGTCGAGACCGACCCGGTGTTGATGCTGCGCGTGCTGCGCAACCTCGTGTCGAACGCGCTCAAGTACACCCAGCGGGGCCGCGTGCTGGTGACGGCGCGTCGGCGGGGCGCGGCGTTGCTGCTGCAGGTCTGGGACACGGGGGTCGGCATTCCCCACGATCAGCTCGAGCGCGTGTTCGACGAGTTGCACCAGGTCGACAACCACGAGCGCAATCGCGAAGCGGGGCTCGGGCTGGGCCTGGCGATCGTTCGCCGGCTCGGGCGCGCGATGGGCGTCGAGGTGACGGTGCGCTCGACACTCGGGCGTGGGTCGGTCTTCTCGCTGACGGTTCCGCTCGCGAGTGCCGAGCACCATCTGCAGGTCGAACGAGGCGCGCTGGTGCTGCTGGTCGACGACGATGGGCTGGCACGAACCGCCGTCGCGACGCTGCTCGAGCGGTGGGGCTACGAAGTGGTTGCGGCGCAGAGCGCGGAAGAAGCGCTCCAGTGTCTCGCCGAGCTGGAGCGCGTCGACGCGGTGGTGTCGGACTTCTGGCTGAAGGGAGAGTCGGGGCTGGAGCTGTTGCGGCAGGTGGAGCGCTCACGGCCGGGCACCAAGCGCGTGCTGATCAGCGGAGACACCGACCCCCAGACCGAGTCGAGAGCGGCGGCAGCAGGCGCGGTGTTTCTGCGAAAGCCGGTGCGCGCGTCGTCGCTCGAGGCGGTGCTCGCCGGGAGTTCTCCGAGTGGCGCGAGCGAGGCGCCCGGGCCGATTCGGGAGTAAGCCGACACCATGCGAGGCGTTGAGCAGATCCCCTGGCTGTACGACGCGATGTGCGCCGTCATGGAGTGGACGGGGCTTTCCCGCTGGCGCGCGTGGCTGGTGGGCGGCGCGCGCGGCAGAACGCTCGAGGTGGGCTGTGGCACCGGCCGCAACCTGCCCCGCTACTCCGCCGACGTTCAGCTCATCGCGCTCGAGCCCGACCTCGACGCCTTGCAGGTGGCGAAGCGGCGCGCGCCGAACGCGCTGCTGGTGCGGGCTTCGGCCGAGGCGCTGCCGTTTCGCGAAGGCGCCTTCGACACGGTCGTCTCGAGCCTGGTGTTCTGCTCGGTGCCGAAGCCCGAGGCGGGGTTGCGAGAGATCGGTCACGTGCTGGCGCCCGAGGGGCAACTGCGAATGCTCGAGCACGTGCGGCACCAGTCGGGCTTCATCGGCTGGCTGCAGGATCTCATTCAGCCGCTATGGACGGTGGTCGCCGGTGGCTGTCACCCGAATCGCCGCACCGAAGCGACCGTCGAAGCGAACGGCTTCGTGATTCAGGAAGACGGGCGTCGAGCGCAGGGAACGATGCGGCGCTTCGTGGCGAAGCGCACTCAGCAGACCGGGTGATCGCTCTGGAGCAGCAACAATCGATGCATCGCCGTCGAAGTCGGAGTGTCCCTTGTTCATGAGACTGTCTTCGCTCGCGTGTGCGGTCGTCGTTTCGCTGTTCAGCGCCTGTCAGGAGCCGTGCAGCGCTCGCACGTGCGCGACTGGCTGCTGTGATCCTTCGTCGGGGAGCTGCGTGACGTCGACCACCAGCACCGCATGTGGTCGCGGCGGACAGGCGTGCGTCGCGTGCCCGGTGCTGCAGGTGTGCTCGAGCGTGGGCGCGTGCATTCCGCAACAAAGCGGCTCGGGCGGCGGATCGGCCGGTGGTTCCGCAGCGGCTGGTGGTTCCGCAGCGGCTGGTGGTTCCGCAGCGGCTGGTGGTTCCGCATCGGCTGGCGGTTTCGCATCGGCTGGCGGTTTCGCATCGGCTGGCGGTTCCGCATTGGCTGGTGGTTCCGCATCGGCGGGCGGCTTTGCATCGGCGGGCGGCTCGGCATCTGCTGGCGGTTCTGCCTCGGCCGGCGGCTCTGCGTTGGCAGGCGGCTCTGCAGGTGGAAGCTCCGGGCCCGGCTCGTGGTCGTCGCTCCCTGACATTCCCGGTGGGCGCTACTACCCCGCGGCAACGGTCGCGCTCGATGGCCGCATCTTCGTCTTCGGCGGTCAGACGAGCGCGAGCGGCTATCTCGACTCCACCGAGGTCTACATTCCACCGACGAACACGTGGCAGGTCGGGCCGAACACGCCAGTGCCCATCTCGGGCGCGACGGCGATCACCTTGCCCGACGCAGGCATCGTGCTCACGGGTGGCATCAACGGGAACGGGTTCGTCCCCAGCTCGTACGCGTTCAACGTCTTCACCGGCCAGTGGGCGACCCTGCCCGCGCCCGCCGCCCCGCGGACCGTGCACGGTTCAGCGCTCATCTCACCGACCCAGTGGTTCGTCGCGGGAGGCACGGGCTTCCTCGCGAGCGCCGAGCGTTACGACGCGACGACGATGATGTGGTCGCCGCTCCCCGCGCTCCCCGCCGGGCTCTCGAGCCCACTCGCCGCGAGCGACTCTGCGGGCCGACTCTACGTCTTCGGCGGCTACACCCGGTCTCCCCCGGTTCCGCAGGACAACCTCTACCAACTCGCTCCAGGCGCGACCGCGTGGACGATGCTCGCTCCGATCCCGCTCGCTCGTGGCCGCGTGTTTGGAAACGGCATCGACCGGCAGGGCCGCTTCTACATCGCTGGCGGTGCCACCAACATCACACCTGCGCCGCAGGACATCGTCGACAACGTCGACCGGTTCGATCCCTCGACGGGCCAGTGGGAATCGCTCACGCCGATGCCCACGCCGCGCTGCAATCACGCGATGACGTTCGACGCGCAGGGCCGCATCTACGTGATCGCGGGCAACACACCGACTGGCCTCACCGGCAGCGTCGACGTCTTCACGCCGTGAGCCTGGAGTAAGACGGCACGCGTGAAGCCGATCACGTGGGCGTCGAGCTCGCGTTGTCGTCTGCCGTTGCGTTCGGCGCGACGGTGCCGCTGCTCGGGTGGGCGGGCGCGGGGGTCGCGCCGCTCACCACCGCCGCCCTGCTCTTCGGCGCCGCGCTGTCGGCGTTCGTGCAGGTGCCGCTCGTTCGCGTAGCCGGAGCACCGCTGACGAAGCGAGAGCTCCCCGCGCTGGTGCTGATGGCGCTCTCAGGGGCAGCGATGGCGCCCACGGCGCTCGCGTGGGGCCTTCAACGCACGGGGCCGGTCACGGGGAGCCTGTTGCTCAACCTCAAAGCGGTGTGGTCGGTCGTGCTCGCGGTGCTCGTGTTTCGCGAACACCTCGGGCGGCGCGTGTTCCTCGCCCTGGCGCTGATGACGCTCGGCGGTGTCGCGTTGTCGTTGACGGCCTCTGGCAGCGCGACGTTCAGCGGCGCAGGCGTCGCGGCGGTCGTGCTCGCGACGGTGGGCTGGGCCATCGCGTCTCGCCGGCTCTCCGAGGTTCGGCCGCTGCTCGTCGTCGCGGTGAAGGGTGGCCTCGGGGCCTTGCTGACGGCGGCGCTCGCTGCGGCGTGGAAGGCGCCTCCTGAAGGTTGGCGCGCAGCGGCGTTGCTGGCGGCGGGCGCGACTGGCCACGGGCTGAGCCTGCGCATCGACCTTCTCGCTCAGCGGCGCATCGGCGCGGCCCGTACGGCGTCGGTCTTCTCACTCGCGCCCTCCATCGGCGCGGGCTTGGGGCTCGTGCTCGAGCCCGGGCGGCTGTCGTGGGGCGTCGCCTTCGCAGCGGGCGTCAGCGTCCACGCCTCCGAGGGGCACGAGCACTCGCACCGTCACCCGGCGATGGAGCACGACCACGCGCACCGCCACGACGACGGCCATCACACCCACGTGCACGCCGAGCCGATCGTGGGCCAACACGCGCACCCGCATTCACATGAGGCGTTCGAGCACGTGCACGCGCACGGCGAAGACGTTCACCACGCCGCGCCCCCCAGCACGAACGAGCCCACGTCGAGCCCAGCCATCATCGTGTCGTCCTCCGAAGAGGTGGTGCTGACGACCTCTCGTGCCACGAGCGCGCGCAGAGTGATCACGACTCGACGCCATCAGCGCTCGCTTCCGCAAACCCGATCGCGCGCAGCGAAGGACGACTCCCGACCGACACATCGGCCGTCTTCAGATCGGCCTTGAGCAGCTTCACCGTCTCGCGTGCCACCACCTCGAACGAGCGCGCGCCGTCTTCATCGGCCCAGGCCAGTGAGGCGTTGAGCAGCAGCTCCTTCAGGTACGCAAAGGTGAAGCCGTTGGTGCGCTCGACGAGGGCGTCGATGGCGGGCGCCGACAACTGGAGCGCAGGCGCTTCTCTCGCGCTGAGCTTCGTCAGGTAGGCGCGGCGCACCTCGGCGTCTGGCAGCGGGAAGTGGAACTTGCGGTCGAAGCGGCTGGGCCGGTCGATCAGCGACCGATCGAGCTTCTCGGGGTGGTTCGTGGTCGCAATCAGGAACAGCCCGTGGTTGCGCGCAAGGCCATCGAGTTCGTTGAGAAGGAACGAGCGGTTCGAGTCGTCGATGAGACTGTCGAGGTCCTCCATCACCAGGACGGCAGGGGCCATGCGACGCGCGCGCTCGAAGACCTCGGCGACCCCACCGGCGACCGACGTGTTTCGACCCTGAAAGCCGCGCACGAAGAGCACTGGCTGCGCGAGCTCCTTCAGCAGCGCCCGCACCGAGTGGGTCTTGCCGTTGCCCGGTGGGCCGATGAGCAGCAACCCGCGCTTCCACGGCAGGCGGTGGGACTCGTAGAACGCGCGGCGCGCAAAGAAGCGCCTGGCGTCGGCGCGAAGATCGTGGGCGAGCGTTCCCGGAAGCACGAGGTCGTCCCAGCTCGCCGCCTGAATCGCCTGGTGCAGCTCCGAGCTCTTCGTGAACTCGCCGTCGTTGAAGACGAGCACCTCGCCGTGAACGTCGTCGCCGTACTTACAGACCGCGAGGAAGAAGGCCGTCACCGTCGCCTCGTCGACGCCGATGATCCACCAGGACGTCTCGGGAACCTCTCCGGCCGCACCGAACGTCGCCGCGACGACCTCGAGCTGCTGACCGTTCCACTCGACGTCGAACCAGCCCATCTTCGGCGACGGGCACACGAACGTGCCCGACTCGGTGCGGCCCCAGCTCACCAACGACGGTACGCGCGGCGTGAGCACGGCCTGGCGGTGACGCGCGAACTCGGCGACGTCGAACGCGTAGATGTCGGTGAAGGCGATGAACCGATCGGGCCGCAAGCGACGAAGGGCCGTCGCGAGCTCGACCGCCACAGCATTGCCCGGCGCCGCGAGCGCCTCGAACACCTGTTCCTCGGACGAGCCCGTCGACATGCGGGCCAGACGAGGGTCGCATGTCGACCTGACTGCTCGATGGCGCGCGCCGTGAGCGCCGGCTCCGAAGGTGCCCGGCTCAACCTCGCCCACTTCTACGAGCTCGGCATCGGCACGAAGAAGGACCTGGCCAAAGCAGCCGAGCTGCGGCGCGGTGGAACGAGCTGATCAGAACGCGA